>JAAYBG010000093.1 GCA_012718985.1 Acholeplasmataceae bacterium | reverse complement strand
TCATTGATAATGGTATTGATGAAGTTTTAGGTGGTTTTGCGAATCATGTAAAAGTCATCATTCGCAAAGGTAATATCGTAGAAGTTCAAGATAATGGTCGCGGTATTCCTATCGATATGCATAAGGAAGGAGTACCTACGCCCCAGGTAGTTTTTGGGACTTTACATGCTGGTGGTAAATTCGATTCTACAGGAGCTTATAAAGTTTCTGGTGGTCTTCATGGAGTGGGTGCTAGCGTTGTTAATGCATTGAGTGAATGGATTGAGTTAACCATTTACCGTGATGGCAAGCAATACTTTCAACGTTTTGAAGATGGTGGAAAAGTAGTTCGCAAACCAAAAATTGTTTCTGATTCTTCAAAGAAAAAAGGAACAATTGTCGTATTTAAACCAGATTCATCCATCTTTTCAACAACCCTAATAGATTATAAACTATGCGCTCAGCGATTAAAAGAAGCTGCCTTTTTGATTAAGGGATTAAAAGCAGAATTATATGATGAACGAACGAATACTCACGAGACGTTCAAATTCGATGATGGAATTGTTGAATATGTTAATCATTTGAATGAAGACAAAGAAAAAATTCATGAACCGGCTTATTTAATCGGTTCTTATGGAAAGATTCAAATAGAGGCTGCTATTCAATATACTAAAAAAACATACTCGGAAAATATTTTATCATTTGTTAATAATATTAGAACCCGTGATGGGGGAACTCATGAAACAGGATTTAAAATAGCGATTACGAAAGCCTTTAATGATTACGCTAGAATGAAAGGAATATTAAAGGAGAAAGATTTAAATCTTGATGGCATCGACATAAGAGAAGGATTAACGGCAGTTTTATCAATTCGAATTCCGGAAGATTTGTTGCAATTCGAAGGTCAAACCAAAAACAAATTGGGAACAGCGGACGCGAAAACTGCCGTCGAGCAGGTCGTTGGTGAACAGTTAAAATTTTATTTGTCGGAAAAAGGGGAAATTGCCAATACTTTAATCAACAATGCATTAAGAGCATTTAAAGCTCGTGAAGAAGCGCGAAGAGCGCGAGACTCTGTTCGAATGATTAAAGAAAAAATCGGTAAACCGATTAATATGAATGGTAAACTTTGTCCTGTGATTGAAAAGAATCCAGAGATTAATGAATTGTTTATTGTTGAGGGTGATTCAGCGGGAGGTAGCGCAAAGCAAGGGCGCGATAGTCGATATCAAGCAATTCTTCCTTTACGAGGAAAAGTAATCAATGCTGAGAAAACAAAGACCGAAGAATTGTTGAAAAATGAGGAAATCATGTCGATGATTCATGCTATTGGTGCTGGATTTGGTCGGGAATTCAATATTGCGAAATCGAATTTTAAAAAAATAATTATTATGACCGATGCAGATACCGATGGTGCCCATATTCAAGTATTACTATTAACGTTCTTTTTCCGTTATATGACAGAATTAATTGAAAATGGTTATATCTATATTGCTTTGCCGCCACTTTATAAAATATCTGGTAAAAATATTGTCGAATATGCTTGGGATGATGAAGAATTAAAAGCCAAAGCTGGCAATTATAAAAATATTAGTATTCAACGATTCAAAGGTCTGGGAGAAATGAACAAAGATCAACTATGGGATACTACCATGAATCCTGAAACAAGAACACTGATCAAAGTGAATATCGAAGATTTTAGTGATGCAGATGGACGAATCAGTGTATTGATGGGGGATGAAGTTGAACCTAGGCGACAATGGATTGAGAAAAATGTTTCTTTTGAATATGCAGATAATTTCACATTAGAAAATGTAGAGGTAGAATCAAATGGCCAAGAAGACTAAATCTATCGTTCAAAAAGTTAACAGTTTTGTGGAAGAAAAAATTTTAAATGAAAATTTAGATGTTATCGTCGGGGAAAGATTTGCTCGTTATTCTAAATACATTATTCAAGATCGAGCTCTTCCTGATGTTCGTGATGGATTGAAACCAGTTCAACGAAGAATCCTTTTTGCTATGTATAAATTAGGACTTTTTAGTAACAAACCTTACAAAAAATCAGCTCGTATTGTCGGAGATGTTATCGGTAAATACCATCCTCATGGAGATACTGCTGTCTATGAAGCGATGGCTCGCCTATCCCAAGATTTCAAGATGCGATTGCCGTTAATCGATATGCATGGAAATAACGGAAGTATTGATGGTGATTCTCCAGCAGCAATGCGTTATACAGAAGCTAGATTATCCAAATACGCTGAAGCGATTCTTCAAGATATCAATAAAAAGACGGTCGGCTTCATTCCAAATTTTGATGATGAAGAATATGAACCTACTGTATTACCATCAAAATATCCTAATATCCTGGTGAACGGTGCTACTGGTATTTCAGCGGGATATGCTACTGATATTCCCCCTCATAATATTGATGAGGTTATTAATGCTGTCATTTATCGAATGAATAATCCAGAATGCAGTTTAAAGGAAATCATGAATATTGTAAAAGGACCTGATTTTCCTACGGGAGGAATTGTTCAAGGGATTGAGGGAATTAAAAGTGCATATAAAAATGGTCGCGGAAAAATTATTGTTAAAGCGAAAACTGAAATTATTGAAGAAAAAAACATTTATAAATTAATAATTACTGAAATTCCGTACGAAGTGAATAAATCGGTTTTAGTAAAAAGAATGAGCGATGTGGTTGAATTGAAAAATGTTGATGGCATCATAGATATTCGCGATGAAAGTGGTCGTGATGGTCTGCGAATTGTTGTTGATATTAAAAAAGATGCCAACCCTGAATATATTCGTAATTTCTTCTTTAAATCAACCGATTTACAAACAAATTATAATTTTAACGTAGTTGCTATTGCTAACAAACGTCCAGTACAAATGGGCTTATTAGAAATCTTGGATTTTTATATTGCCCATCAACGAGAAATAGTTACCAACAAAAGCAATTACGAATTACATAATGCCAAGAAAAGACTTCACATTGTTGAGGGACTGATTTCGATGACATCTATTTTAGATGCAGTGATAAAAACAATCCGTTCATCTGCGAACAAAAGGGATGCCAAAGAAAACCTAATCTCAACATATGATTTTTCAGAAGAACAAGCTGAAGCTATCGTAATGTTACAATTATATAAACTGACCAATACCGATATTTTTGCTTTACAAAATGAAAAAGAAGAATTAAAGCATAGTGTAGAACAATTAAATGATATTTTATCAAATGAAACTTCTTTATTATCGGTGATTAAAAGTGAGTTATTGACAACATTAGCTGAATTATCATCCCCAAGAAGAACACAGATTGAACACAAAATTGAGGATGTTAAGGTTGAAGTGAAAGAATTGATTGCGAAAGAAGATGCAATTATCTTAATTACTCGCGATGGTTACATTAAGCGAATGACACCAAAAAATTATGCTGTTGATGAAGAAACTAAGTTGAAAGATAACGATATTATTATTGCAAAATACGATGTGACAACATTAGACACCTTATTATTATTTACAAATCAAGGAAATTATGTTTACTTACCAATTCAAAAGATTCCTGATGTAAAGCATAAAGATTTAGGCCGAAATGTTAGTACTTTAGCTTCGATAGCAGCAGATGAAAAAATTATTTTCACGGTGCCGATCGATGACTTCAATGCGGATCGCTATCTATTATTTACAACAAAAAACGGCTTAACTAAGCGCACTCATATTCGCGATTTGATTGCTGAGCGATATTCGCGCGCCCTAAAAGCAACGAAAATTCGCGAAAATGATGAGTTGGTCAGTGTAGATATTTGTGATGGAGATAAGAATGAAGTAGTCATGGTGACGAAAAAAGGGTTTATCAATCGATACAATTCTAATGAAATTAGTTTATTTGCCCCGGCATCGTTTGGTGTAAAAGCGCTGGAAATGAAAAGTAGGCCAGATGATGAAGTAATCGGAGGTTATTACGTCGATAGTAAAGATATTATTCTTTTATTGAATCAGAAAGGTGTAATAAAGAAAATTAAACCATTAGAAATCATAAAAGGAAAGAAAAATCATGTAGGGCGTCAATACATTACTCTAACTAAAAAATCACCGGCTTATCTAATAGATTGTGCAATCGTCCATAAAGGTAATGAAAATCTAGCTGAAGTTGATGCATATCTTGAGGGCAGCGAGGGAATTGTAAAATTTGATTTATCAGGAAAATCCTCAATCAAAACTAGTGAAATTGGAGTGCCAAGTAAAATAATCATCGCCCGAAATAGTAGCGATTTTGCTCAAAAATAGAGGTGTTTGTATGAGTTGCATCAAAAATATAAAACGATTTTTAATACCCAATGATGTAATTGTCACTCTCGGTCAAATCTATCGTTATATTGGGAATTCCAAACAATACGCCGATGAGGTTGGGAGTGATCGAGAACGCGTAATAGAACAAACAGTCGAACGAGATGCTTATTTTTTGGGGGCTTTGTTGAAACTGGATATCAGTGATGCCCGTAGTCGTCTAATTATTACAAAGGATTCTAATCCTCGAAATAGGGAAGAAACAACATTGTATAATTTGAAAGATATTTTAATGACGCTACAGAAACGACCCAATCAATTTGGAATTCAAAGCAATGATATTTTAAATATTACCAATCTTGTTTTTTCTCATGCCACTACACCGGTGAGATTCGATTACACCAGTGCCGATAAAAAATCAGTTTTACAAAGTCAAAACATGAAAAGTAAGCGGTTGATTATTGATGAAATTACAGAAGAAATTGATCGTCTTCTTCAGGGAAACAGTTTTGAAAAAATTACCCTTTATTTACATTATTTTATCGATTTTTATAATATTAAGCCATTTACTCTTCATAATGAACTAGCTAGTTTATTACTATTATATTTATTGATAATTAAAACGGATATTGAAGCTTTTCAATATGTCAGTTTTTTCCAATTAATTAGCGAAGATTATCATAATTTTCAGACTGAATTAATGAACGCCAGTTTCAATTGGCAAGAAGGATATTCGCAATCCCTTGGTTTTATCCGATATATGATGAAATTGATAATAAAAGGATATGTGAAAACAGAGGAAATCATTAAAAACTATAAATTCGATCAGAATTTAAATAAGACTGAAAATATAGAGCGGACAATTGGTAACATGGCAGAAGTGTTTACCAAAGAAGAAATTAGAAATATTCACCCTTATGTCAGCGAATCAACCATTAATCGAGCACTCATCAATTTAAGAGATTCTGGTTATATTAAACCTGTTGGCAAAGGTAGATCTGCGAAATGGATGAAAATACCAAGAGGTTATCAGAATGACTAAAGCAAATTATCATACGCATACTTATTTATGTGGTCACGCCGAAGGATTGCCGATTGATTATGTACAAAAAGCAATAGAGTTAGGATTGGAACATATTGGTATTTCTGATCACGGATATTTAAAGGACAAATGGGTAGATAGAATGAATCTTGAGGAATATCATAATATTTATTTGCCTAACATCCAAGAAGCCAAAGAAAAATATGGCGATAAAATAGAAATTTTCACTGGATTGGAATTAGAATACCTAGATGGATATGATTCTTTGTATCAAAAATATTATCGAGAAAACGATTATTTAATTTTAGGGCAGCATATTGTTGAGGTGGATGGAATAGAATACGATTTGTATAAACCGATGAATGATTCGTTAATCATCGCTTATAAAGAAGCTGTTATAAAAGGAATGGAAAGTGGATATTTCAAGATACTTGCTCATCCGGATTTATACATGCTTCGTTATCGGGAGTGGAATGACCTAACTGAAAAAATCGCGATTGAAATTATTGAAAGCGCAATTAAAAATGATGTTTATCTGGAAATTAATGGCAATGGAACAAGAAGAGCTGCAACATTCACTAAGGATTTAGAACTAACCTGGTTATACCCTCGTGTTGAGTTTTGGAGAATTGTCAGTCGTTATCAAGAAGCGAAAGTAATTGTTGGAGATGATGCTCATTACTTTGCTCATCTTCATGATTTAGCTGTAACTAATGCTATTTTGTTTGCTAAGAAAATGGGGATAACGATTTATGACAAGATTTTATAGGAGATTTAATGAGTAAGAAAAGATTTATTTATTGGTTAGTCAGCATTGTTGTTTCTTTATTTTTAATTGGTTATATTTGGTTATCAGATGACCTGAATATTTTGTTTTATTCATTGCTTGTTGGTCTTTTAATTATGCCTAACTTTACTTTCAAAAAGATAGAAAAACAAAAACTAATGCAAATCATCATTTATTATTCGCAAACAGGTAATGCCGATGAGTATTTAAAACAATTAAAAGCTCATGATGAAAATATGGTCAGAACTAGAAAAATAAAATGGTATCAAGCGACTACTTATGCGCAAGTTTACCTAGATAAAGGAAGTTTTGAAGAAGCGAAAAAGATTTTAATCGAATTAGTAGAATTTGAACCAAAATTTAATAAGTTAACAAAATTTTTATATTATCGCGCTTGGATTAATTATTTTCTAAATTACGACAAAGTCGCAGAAACACAAACTTTGCTAGTACAATTAAACAAATTAATTGAAACATCACCTGTTTCCTTACAACAACAATTTATCCTCGCCTATCAAATTTTACTTGCTAAATATAATATTCGCTGTAATAATCTATTAAACGAAACGAAAGCAACAATAAAACAAGTAATCAATATTAATCCAACACCATTAATGGTGT
This sequence comes from Acholeplasmataceae bacterium, assembly GCA_012718985.1. Classification (GTDB taxonomy): domain Bacteria; phylum Bacillota_I; class Bacilli_A; order ML615J-28; family CAG-698; genus JAAYBG01. Next base: position 28,462 of record JAAYBG010000093.1, on the reverse strand, counting down.
CTTCTAGTAATTACTATCTGGGAATTTTGGAATATAAGTTGGGTAATTTTCATGAAGCGAAAAAAATCTTTGCTGAAGTTGCTGGTTTCAATGAGCAATTACATTTTGTTCGTAAAGCAAAGGAATATTTACAGAAACTAAATGAGCACTATCGAATTGATTAGTGCTCTTTTTTAAAATTGACTTTTTTTGTGTTTTTTATTATAATGATACTATACAGATGAGGTGCTTTATGTATAAATTAATTCTGGTAGATGATGAACAAGATGTGCGTAATCGAATTATTACCTCAATACAAAAAATCGATTGTGGTTTTGAAGTGATTGCTAGTTATGATAATGGTTTAGATGCTTTTGATGGCATTATTCAAATGAATCCTGATTTAGTGATTACGGATATTCGTATGCCGTTTATGACGGGAATGGAACTATTAAAGAAAATCAAAGATAGTTTACCATTAATCAAAACCATCATCATTACGGGTTTTGACGAATTTGATTATGCCAAGCAAGCCATTGATTTAGGTGTTTCTGGTTTTCTCACAAAACCGATAACAACTGCAGATTTAGAAGAAGTGCTTCATAAAGCTAAAGAAGAGCTAGATGAAGAATATCAACGAAACACCAATTTGGAAAATATGGAAAACTTCATCAAGGAATCATTACCATTAATCAAAGAAAACAACTTGCAAAGACTGATTACTCTGACAAATCCAGATAAAAAATTTTTAAAAAAGCTAGAATATAATGGCATTTTTTTAAATTATAAATATTTTATGTTGGCGGTTATCGATATAGATCTCGATTTAGAAAGCACCAATTTAGAGAAATACGAAATGAATTTTCTCACAGTAAAAAAATTCATCGCAGAAGGATTACAAAATTATTTCTATCATGAAACCTTTACTTGCAACGATGAAATTGTCACCATCATCAAAGCCAATGATGAAATATCTACAACACAAATCGAACACTGTTTCGAATATATTTTAATGAAAACCAAAAAGTTTTTAGAGTTTACGATTAGTGTAGGAATTAGTAATCCATATAAGAGTAAAAACTTTAAAGAAATGTATCGAGAAGCACAATCGGCTTTGGAATTGCGTTCAGTAATGGGGGGAAATGAGATTTATTTTGCGAGCAATATCGGAGACGATGATAAAAAAGTACGGATGATCGATGACGATGAATTAAAAGAATTAAGCTATGCCATCAAATATCATACTTTAAGCGAAACAAAAGCTTTATTGCAATCATTAAAAGAAAAAATTGCGAAGCCAGAATACATTATCTATAATCCATTCAATCTATCCAATATTTTAAATGCGATTGTAAAATCGTGCGATGATTTAGATGCATTTTATGGAGAAAATAAAATTTCTTTCTATGAAAGGCTATTCGAGATGAAGACTCTGGATGATACTTTCGCTTGGTTCGAAAGTTTGATCGCAAAAATAAAGACAATTAACCAGGATACCATTGAAGATAGTATTCAGAGAAATTTGAATAAGATCATCAATTATATCGATTCACATTATACGGATAATGATTTAAATTTAGAAATTCTCGCAGATAAGGTAAATATAAGCATTAGTTATATCAGCGCCATTTTAAAGAAAGAACGAAACACAACTTTTGTTAAATACTTGACCTTCTTGAGGATGGAAAAAGCAAAAGAATTATTGAAAAATCCTAATATAAAAATTGTTGATGTTGCTGAAGCAGTAGGGTATAGTGAGCCTTATTATTTCAGCCATAGTTTTAAAAAATATCAGGGCGTATCGCCGAAAGAGTATCGTACTAATGAAAGCGAAGGAAAATAATTTCTTTCGAAGAAAGCGATCGATAGAATTCAACATTCTTGTATCCTGTCTATCGATCATGGTTGTGTTTGCCTTATTACTTAGTTTGTTATCACTAAGCAGTTTTTCTGAATTTGTCAACAATACTTCAGAAAAACAGACGAAAGAAATAAGTAGCCAAATCGTACATAATTATAATAATTATATTGCAACGATTATCGATACTTACAATGGTATTCAAGTAAAAATTGATAATGTTGATGTAGAAGCTGATGCAGCAGTGACTAGAAGTTATTTAGAAGATTTTTTGTTATTTAAAACAGATGTAACTAATTTATCGCTTTTCTCATTAGAAGGAGAACTCTACGCTACAACCACAAATTTGACTTATGATGCGGAAGAAATTGTCTATCAAGCTTGGTTTGAGCGGGCGGTTAAAGATCCATCACTCATATTTTTCTCAAATCCTTATGTCCTACACGGAGACTTCCGAATTTTGGTTAGTAAAATTGTTAACCATAATCGAGGGACAGAAAAAGCATTGCTGATGATGGAACTCGATTCAAGTCCTATTATCGAACTTGCAGAGAACGCCAATCTGGGCCAAGAAGGAAGAATTTTATTATTGGACAGCAATTATAATAATATTTATTCTTCTATCGATGATAAAGAAACTTATAAAGCAATTGATGTAGTGAAGAAAATTATCATCGGTTCGGGCAACGCTCAAATAAACGGTTATGATATGGCTGTTAACGTTGATACTTTGCCAAATACCAAATGGAAAATTGCTATTTTTATCAATATTGATAACACAAAGGCAGTTCAAGAGAACTATATTTTGATTATAGCGATTATCGGATTATTTATGGTTGTTGCTACCATTACTATCATTACCTTTACTTCGAGAAGAATCGCCAATCCTTTAAAAGCATTAGAGAAATCAATGAAAAAGATTGAACAATCTGACTTTTTTGTGGTAGAACCAGTTGCCGAGAGTTCCCAAAAAGAAGTGGCAAGTCTAAGCAATAGTTTTAATTTGATGATGAACCGAATTAAGGAATTGATGGATCGAATTGTTGTTGAACAAAATGCACAGCGTGAAAGCGAACTAAAAGCCTTACAAAATCAAATCAATCCTCATTTTCTGTATAATACATTGGATTCCATAGTATGGTTAATCGAAAACGATAAAAATAAAGAAGCTTCAGAAATGGTTGTTGCTCTTGCGAAACTGTTTAGAATCAGTATTTCTCGTGGGCGAAATATTATTACCATTAAAGATGAAGTAGAACATGCTCGTAGTTATTTAATTATTCAAAGTTTTCGTTATGCAGATGCTTTTAAATATGAGTTCGATGTTGAGGAAGAAGTATTAGAATATACGACGATGAAATTAATTCTTCAGCCATTAATTGAAAATGCCATCTATCACGGACTAAAAAATCGAATCGATGAAGGTCTAATTAAAGTCCGTGCTTATCGTGAACAGGACAATGTTATCTTTACTGTTACTGATAATGGTTATGGAATGAAAGAGGAAAAAATTGAACAACTATACAATAATTTTCAAAATCCACATTTGAGTGATGGTGTAGGCTTAAAAAATGTATATTTACGGTTGTTATTATATTATGGTAAAGCAGCTGATTTGAAAATAATAAGCGAACTTGATGAAGGAACAACTATTCAAATAACAATCCCAATAAAAAGGAGTGAACAAAATGTTCAAAATTAGGAAAATAGTGCTATTCACAACTCTGTTATTGGTTTTGTTGGTAATGATAGGTTGTAAAAAAGAAGATGTTAAAGTAGGGGTATTAGTATATAGCGAAGATGATGCGAAAGTAACAGAAATTATTAATTATATTAAAGAAAATATCAACACTGAATATGAATTAATCATTAAATACGCTCATCAATCGCAATCGTTACAAAATGATCAGTTTCTCGAGTTGCTTGACCAAGAAGTTGATATCATTTTAGTGAATTTAGTCGATAGATTAACGGCAAACACGTTTGTAGAAAAAAGCAAAGTGACGGATACGCCATTAATTTTCTTTGATCGTGAGCCTGTGTATGAAGATTTATTACTTTCAGATGATGTTTATTATGTAGGAGCAGATTCAAAAGGTTTTGGTATTTTACAAGCGCAGATGTTGAAAGTTGTTTCTGGATCGATATATGATCCTGTTATTGCTGTTGATAAAAATAATGACTCGATTTTACAAATTGTCTTTATGAAAGGAGAACAAGGTCATCAACTAACTGAATATATAACAGATACTTGTATTTCTGAAATCCTTGCAAAAAAGTATAAGATCGATGTATTGACAATGGAGTTCACCGATTGGAAACGGGAAACAGCTAAACAAAAAATGGAGAAAATTTATCAAAAATATGGCAATGGCATAGAAGTAGTTATTGCTAATAGCGATGAGCTAGCGCTTGGAGTTATTGATTTTGTTTTTGAAAACAATTTAAATATTATTTCTTCCGATAATAAAGTTTATATGCCATTTGAAATCATTGGTGCTACAGCGAATGAGGAGAGCATCGAAGCAATTAAGCAAGGATTCATATATGGGAGCGTCATTGATGACCATATTGCGAAAGCGGAGGTTATTTTGTCTCTAGTCGAATTTTTATTGCATAAAGAACCTGGAGAAGTATATTCTGTTTCTGAATGTGGAGAGGAAATTGATAGCAATAAAATCTGCACAGAAAATGAAAAAATCATTTATATTTCTGGAGAAGAGATTAGCAAAAGAACATTATCCAAACAATCAAAATAACCAGTTTTAAAACTGGTTTTTTTAAATTCGCCCAAAAAAATATAAAAATGTTTTGACATAATTTAAAAAAACGTTATCATAGGCTTGTAGGAGAAGATTATCTTTTTTTGTGTTAGTAATTAACTATAACCAAATTATAGAGGAGCTAAATATAATGTAGGTATAGAAAGAAGTTGTTAATTTGCGCCAAATAGTTTAAGAACATTTTATGTCTGTTGATTGTTTTGGTTTTTTTTGATATCTTGAGAACTTCCTATAATATATATTATGTAAAATAAAATATGAGTAGGACTATGGCGATAATATCTAATTTATGTTTAAAGTTGATATTTGTTGATAACAATATTGTTTAAAATAAAACTTGAATTATAGATGTTTAATTAATAATCCTCTTGATTTAATATTTAAACTTATCCTAGGAGGCTTTATTTGTAATTAAATTACAAATATCTATAAAATCTTTACACAAGCTTGTTTTGCACAAGTTTTCTCCAGATCTATTTTATTCTTATTTACTTAAATCTTCCTATAAGCAAGAAAGATTATTCTTACTACGAAATATAGGAAGATTTTACTGTTGGCACTAAGATGATAAATAAGATTTGTACCTGATAAATCGATTGAATTTTTGAAAAAATTTAAGAATTATTTATCTTGAAATATCCTATTCTTCTTTCTGATCTGATGAAAAACTTGAATTTATCATAACCTAGAGATAAAAGAATTAATCTTATTAAAGCAATAAACAAAAGACTAACAACCTAAAAATGCGCTTATTTTGCTTCATATATATGATTTGATTAACTAGTAGTTATTAAGCACTAAAACGATTATAACTGAAATTTAAGGCTTAAAAATGGAAATGACGATTATTGAGCTAATTTTTTTCTAAAAGTCAAAAAAAATATCTACAAGTTATTTAACAACGGAAAAAAAGTACGTTTATTTATTATCTTTTTTGTGAGGTTTAACCTCTCTTCACGAGCAAAAAGTAAAAAATAATCATATTCATTTTGTAAAATGAATATGATTAACTCGTTTTTTTTAATAAAAATAAAAAAATGCAGAATTATTTCTGCATTTTACTTTTTTATGGGAATAATATCTTTGTTTGCGCTGATTTTATCTTGTTATCAGCATCCAACAGCTTTACTGTGATGTAATTCTTGGTAGATTCTCGGGTAATTAATGTCCTCTTCACAGTTTCCTTGTCGTTGACATCCAGTACTTTTTCTTCAACAATAACATACTCTGTATTATCTAGAGTTGTAATTTCTAATAAATCCGAACTTATTGCGGTAGAACGAATGAGTTGATTTTTGCTATTAAATTCACGGATTACATTTTCCAGTGGAACATTTGTTTTATTGATGCTAATGCCATAGGTTAAGACATAATTATATGTTTTTATAATTACTTCTTCTGAAACACCTAAATGATAACTACCACCTGTGATATTGGTGATTTCGTTTTTTAAAATTAGTTCATAAGTATTGTCAATGGTTTTATAGATGGCATAGACAAAAATAGGCGTTGTTGTTTGGATACTTTGATAATAATTACCATTTATAAAAGCACAAATACTGTCAGGACTGATGATATCTCCTTCTAAATAACTATATTCATACTTGAAGTCAAATAAAACATCTCCAAGAAAACTAATTTCACTGTATTCATCACTTATAATAAATCCATTGATAGGAATACCATCTAGATTGGGCAAATCGGTTAGGTCTTCCAATTTACTGGTGCTTTCAATTATGGTTAAACCAATCATTTTTTTATTACCTTCAGTAACATTTTTTTCTAAGCATCCAGCTAATAGAAACATCAATAATACTAATATAATCATTATTAGATTTTGTTTCTTCATATTTATGAACTCCTTAACATTCATCGTTAAATAAAAAAATTGTTTAGAAAATTTAAAGTTTTATATGATAATGCTACATAAATTATATCACAATAACTTAAAATACGCAATTATTATTTATTTATCAAAAATAAAAAAAGCATGATTGATTCATGCTTTTTATCCAATGTATTATCAAAAAACAGTATAAAATTAACATATAAATCAACTTTTTGAGAAGATTATCTTTTTTTAATGGGGGATTATTAGTTAATTTTCTCTAAAAAGGGCTATTTTTACTGTTTTTTTTGTTTTTTTTAATGATTTGCTAACCAATTGAAAATATCTTGTTTTACTTCTTCTTTACACAGTTCTAATAAAATTTCATGGCGAGCCTGATCATATAATTTAAATGTCAAGTCAGACATTTGTTTCTTTACGTAGGTTTGATAAAGTTTAGTGACGCCTTTCCCGCAGCCACCAACAGGGTCATTACCGCCACTTAAGATCAGTAATGGCAGGTCTTTTCGAACCAATTCGAAGTTTGCATTAATATCTTTTAAGGCTTTAAAGAAATCTTTGAAGTAGGCAGCAGAAAAGATTCCCCCACAATAAGGATCTGCCACATATTTATCTACTTCTTTTTCATCGCGATTTAACCAATCGAATTCTGTTCGATTAGGTTTGAATACTTTGTTGAAAGATTTAAAAGATAAATCATTGAGTAAATTACTACGATATCGGCGACCTTTTAATTTGCAAATGATGCGAGCTATAAGTAATCCGACACTTAGTAGCAAATTTGAATTTTGTGAAGAACCTGTAATGATTAAACCATTTATTTTATTACCATACAATTGAGCAAAGCGTTGACTCACGAAGGAACCCATACTATGACCAAATAATATAATTGGTAGTTCAGGATGTTCTTCTTTGATGACATCACAAATTTCAGATAAATCAGTAACCATGATTTCAAAATTATTGTTTTCGCCCATATAACCATAATCTTGTTTTGATAAAATAGTATCTTTGTGACCTCGTTGATTGTGACCATAAACAATGTAGTTATGTTCTGCCAATTCCCGAGCAAATTCATCATATCTTTCGATATGTTCTGCCATTCCATGAGAGATTAAGAAAGCCCCTTTAAATGGTTGACCTTCTTTAAACCATTTGTAACCTTTGATATTACCATCATTACTTAAATTATAACTAACGGCAACTTGTTTTACTGATTCATTCATTTTATTTCTCCTTTTGTTATCTTTTTTAGAAAACTTGTTCCATTTTTCATTGGTGGTAAATTAAAATTATCAAGAATCGTTGCGCCAATATCACTAAAGGTTTCTCTAATACCTAAGTTTTGAGCTTTTAGATTTAAAGAATACGCTAATAGTAAAACATATTCTCTGGTGTGATCGGTTCCAGTATGAAGCGGATCATTACCATGGTCTGCACAAATGATTAATAAATCATCTTCGTTTATAAAATGAATAAGTGTGTCTAATTGTTGATCAAATTCTTCCAAACAAGTGGCGTAACCAACTGCATCACGACGATGACCATAAAGGGCATCAAAATCGACTAAATTTACAAAACACAATCCATGAAAATCATGAGTTTCAGCAATAGCAATCGTTTCTTCCATTCCTTGATGATTGTTTTTGGTCTTGATTGCTTTAGTAATTCCTTCGCCATCAAAGATATCGTTTATTTTTCCAATGGCGATTACATCAAAATTATGATTTTTTAAATGATCAAGTACTGTTTTATCAAATGGTTTGACTGCATAATCATGGCGATTTGCTGTTCGTTTAAATGTTGAACTATCTTGACCAATGAATGGACGAGCGATAATTCTTCCTACCATCCATTCAGGATTTTCCAATGTTATTTTACGGGCAACTTCGCAAACTCGATATAGTTCTTGTAAGGGAATAATCTCTTCATGAGCTGCAATTTGCAAAACAGAGTCTGCTGAGGTATAAAGAATTAATGCTTTTGTTTTTAGATGTTCTTCTCCTAATGTTTTAATAATTTCAGTACCACTGGCTGCATAATTTCCAATAAATTTATGACCAGTTTCTACTTCTAGTTTTTCAATTAATGCGCTAGGAAAACCTTGATTAGTAAAGGTTGGAAAACTTTGCTTTACCTCAAGTCCCATGATTTCCCAGTGACCGGTTAGTGTATCCTTACCAACACTGATTTCTTTCATTTTCCCATAAGAAGCTAGTGGTAATGGATTAACAGGGGTATTATTTACTTTGGTAATATTTCCAATTCCTAGTTTTGCAAGAGTAGGAATTGAAAAGTCGGGTTTACTAAAACTTAAGTGTTGTAAGGTGTTTGTGCCTTGATCACCGTATAAATGGCTATCAGGCATTTCACCAACTCCCAAAGAATCAATTACAATCACAAAAATTCGTTTAAATCGATTCATCGTTTTTAGCTTCCTTTCTTGCGCGTGGGTGTGCCGATAAATAAACTTGTTTCAACCGTGCATTGTTAATATGGGTGTAGATTTCGGTTGTTGAAATATCTTCATGACCTAATAATTCTTGAATTAAACGTAAATCTAATCCTCGCTCTAATAAGTGTGAAGCAAAAGAATGGCGAATCTTGTGAGGGGAGATTGGTTTATTAATCCCGGCCAACAATGATTTTTTACGGATAATTTCAAAGAATGACTGTCGTGAGAGGCAATTACCATTTTTTTTATTAATAAACATATAGTTATTATTTCCAGCTTTGGCTAGTTTAGGTCTGCCTTCTTTTAAATATAAATTCAAATATTGAATGGCCTCTTCTCCAACCGGCACAATTCTTTCTTTATTTCCTTTTCCCATTATATCAACAAATCCCATAGTAGGATGATAATCAGAAATTTTAAGATTGACTAACTCGCTTACTCGTAATCCTGAAGAGTAAGCTAATTCAATCATCGCTTTATCGCGCATGGCAATGGGTGAGTCGGTTTTAAGCGACTTCAACAATTGATCAATTTCATCGATAGATAAAGTGACAGGCAACTTCTTTTCTTGTTTTGGATTGGTAATCATCTTGGCCACATTTACCTTCACGTATTTCTCCAATAAAAGAAATTTGTGAAAGGACTTTAAAGCTGATAAATTACGCGATTGTGTTGAAGGGGCAATATGTCTTCGCCTTAAACTACCAATAAAGGCACGAACGTCCTCTATTTCAATATCCATGGGATCTGTTTTTTTCCGAACATTGACAATGAAATCGCAATATTTTTCAATGTCATTTTTATAATTATATTGAGTATTTTTACTCAAAGCCAATTCGCTACTAATATATAATAGATATTCGTTTTTGTATTTTTCCATTTTATTTCCTAATTTTCTCTTCTATTTCATAAAACTTGCTTAAAAGGATTAGATAAAGTTTACTAATACTTCATTGATTAGATAAAGCTTGTCTGTAGGGACTTTTAGGAAAACATTATCATCAATAATCAAGTTTTTAGAAATTAAATCGCTCAGAAACGGGTATTTTTGATAGATATCGATGCCAAATTTAGCTTGAAACGACTCTTTTTTCACCCCTTCTAATTTTCTTAGACCTAGAATCATTTCTTCCGACATTCGTTCTTCATCTGTCAATTTAGTTGTTTCAAGATAATTAAGTTCTTGTTTATCAATACCATTGAAGTATTCTTGCAAATTCATTATATTCGTATAACGAATATTGTCAATATAAAAACTAGCACCAGCACCAACTCCAAGGTAATTTAAATTATTCCAATAAATGAGATTATGCTTTGATTGATAGCCAGAATGGCAAAAATTACTGATTTCGTAATGAATAAAATTGTTTTTTGTTAGAAAACTACATATTTTACGATAAATTCTAGCTTCTTTTGCTGGATCCATAGGTTTAAATTTTCCTAAAGCGAGTTGACGACCGATGATTGTTTTTTCTTCAATGATCAATGAATAAGCAGATAAATGTGTCACTTTCTGGTTAATTAATCTACGAATATCTTTTTTAATTATCCTGAAACGTTCATTACCAATACCATACATCAAATCGGCGTTGATATTAGTAAGTTCAACGGATTTTAATATTCGTATCGCTTGATAAACAGATTTTTTATTGTGCTTTCTACCGAGGATTTTTAAAATTCGTCGATTCAAACTCTGAACTCCTAAAGAAATACGGTTAACTTGATATTTTTTCAATAAGTTAGCTAGTTCAATAGTAACATCATTTGGATTTGCTTCAAAAGTAAATTCCTGAATGTTTTCTAATGAAATATATTTTGCTAATGTTTGAAAAAGTTGTTCCAATAGATTCAGTGATAAACTGCTAGGTGTTCCTCCACCGATATAAATGGTCTCTATATCAGAAAGGTACTCCTTTTTCATTTCTATTTCCTTGATTAGGTAATCAATATATTTTTTTTTGAGTTCCTCTTTGGCTACCATTTTGTAGAAATCGCAATAGGTACAAATATGATTGCAAAAGGGAATGTGAATGTAAATTGCTTTCATGTTATCATCCCCCGATATGATTATTCATCTACACTTAAGACTGCAAGAAAGGCTGATTGCGGAATTTCCACACTGCCTACAGCTTTCATTCGTTTTTTTCCTTCTTTTTGTTTTTGTAATAGTTTCTTCTTTCTAGAAACATCACCACCATAGCATTTTGCTAGGACGTTTTTCCGCATCGCTTTAATGGTTGAACGAGCAATAATCTTCCCTCCAATTGCCGCTTGAACAGGCACATCGAACATTTGTCGAGGAATCAATTCTTTTAATTTGTCGGTAATAATTTTCCCTCGTTTATAAGTGTTGTCTTTATGAGTAATGATACTTAAAGCATCTACTTTTTCTCCATTTAATAAAATATCCATTCTCACAAGTTTTGATGTCATATACTTCGATAATTGATAATCAAAGGAAGCATATCCTTTTGTTGATGATTTTAATTTATCAAAAAAATCATAAACAATTTCGGAAAGTGGCATTTCATAAATAATGGTAACTCTCTTAGCATCAATATAACTCATATTTTTAAAGATACCGCGTTTGTACTGACATAGTTCCATAATCGGTCCTACATATTCGCTAGGTGTCATAATCGTCGCTTCTACATAGGGTTCTTCAATATATTTAATATAATTGGAATCGGGCATACGGGAAGGGTTATCGATATAAACACTAGACCCATTTTCCAGGTGAACAAGATAATTTACGCTAGGGGCGGTTGCTATTAAATCGAGATTGAATTCTCGTTCGATTCTTTCTTGAATGATATCCATATGCAATAAGCCTAAAAATCCAATTCTAAAACCAAATCCCAAGGCTTGTGAATTTTCTGGTTCATATATCAAAGCGGCATCATTTAATTTCAATTTTTCTAAAGCTTCTTTTAAATCCAAATAATTAGAATTATCGACAGGGAACATACCGCAGAATACCATAGGCTGTAATGTTCTGTATCCAGGAAGAGGTTTTTTAGCCTTATTATTTGCTAGAGTAATCGTATCGCCAACATGAACAAATTTGATATCTTTAATGGCGGCAGTTATATAACCAACATCACCTGCTACTAGATAATCTCTTCTTGTTTCTTTCGGTGTGAATACCCCTACTTCAACAACTTCATAATAGGCATCTGTTGACATCATATAAATTTGATCGCCTTTTTTTACCTTTCCATTTACGATTCTGACAGAAGGAACAATTCCTCGATATTGATCATAGTAAGAATCAAAGATTAAAGCTTGCAATGGTGCTTGTGGATCTCCAGAGGGAGCAGGAATTTTTTTCACAACCTGTTCTAGGATTTCTTTAACACCAATACCTGTTTTCGCACTAGCTAAAACAACATCATTAGGGTCAATTCCCATTACATTTTTGATTTCTTCTTTTACTAAATCTATATTTGCATTGGGCAAGTCGATTTTATTAATTAAGGGGAGTATCTCAAGATTATTATCCAATGCTAAGTATAGGTTAGCAATTGTTTGGGCCTCAATTCCTTGGGCGGCATCGATCACTAAGATTGCTCCTTCACAGGCGGCAAGAGAACGAGAAACTTCATAAGTGAAATCTACATGTCCAGGGGTATCGATTAAATGTAGAATGTAGTCTTTTCCATCATCGGCACGATAAGTTAGTTCTACTGCATTTAATTTTATCGTAATCCCACGTTCACGTTCGATATCCATAGAATCTAAAACTTGTGCTTTCATTTCTCGAAGGTCAATAGTATTGGTTAATTCCAAGATTCGGTCAGCTAAAGTAGATTTTCCATGATCAATATGGGCAATAATTGAAAAATTACGAATCAATTTTTGTCTTTCTTCCATTTTATTTTTTTCTATAGTCATAATTAATACCTTACTTTACATAATATTTTATCTTATATCTTAATAAAATGCAAGTGTTATGAAAAAGATGAAAAACAAGGTGAAATAAAATAAAAATGAATTTTTAAAAAACAAATATAAATATACTCAACCAAAATAAATGAGCATGAATAACCTCTCTTCTAAAAAGAGTTTTAAAAAATAAATGATAAAATAAATACTCATCATAATTTAAGCTAAATTTTGTTTTTGTAAAAAAAAGCGGATAATTGATTGATTTTTTATCAATAAAAGCTATTCTTCTTTCCAATAAAAACTATAGATAAAAAGAGATATTTGTGTTATAATTGACTACAGATGAGGTGGATTATGGCTATTAAATATCCCATTCCTGATATGCAAGTAAACAAAAAAAGTAATCTTCTTACTAGGGGAATGTTATTTGAAAACAGTCTAAATCTGAGCAATGAATACTATTTAACTCATAATATTGCTGTTATTCATAAAAAACCGACCCCAGTTCAAGTCGTTAGGGTAGACTATCCATGTAGAACTCGTGCTAGAATTATTGAGGCTTATTATAAACAACCCTCTACTACTGACTACAATGGGATATATCGTGGCAAATACATTGATTATGAGGCAAAAGAAACAGTTAATCTCTCATTTAGTTTCAAACATATTTTTGAACATCAATTAATTCATCTAAAAAAAGTGAGTGAATGTGGGGGAATTGCCTTTGTTATTATTTATTTTAAGAAAGTCAATGAGATTTATATTATTAATATCGTAGATTTTCTTGATTTAATAAAGCAAGGTTTAAAAAGTATTACAATAGAAAAAGCGAAGGAAATTGGCAAATCTGTGAAACAAGGGTACGCTCCATTACTCGATTATTTAAAAGCAGTTGACGAAATGTTTTTTTAAATTACCCAGTTAAAAAAAGATAATCTTCTCCTATAAAGCTAAAACAACCTATCAATCCGATAGGTTATTTTTCATTTGCAAGAGTTCGTTATAAATTTTTGATACCAATCTATCACACATGATGTGTTAAAAGGATTTTCTTTATTTTTTATCATGTTGATGAGAATGTTTGTATTGTTTTTAATGATTTCAATAATTTCTTTTGAATAGTGTAAGTCTTTGATATTGAAATCATATTCATCTTTATCTAGTACTAAAATTTCACCATCGGGAAACACTTTTACATCTAAATCATAATCAATATATTTCAATCCCTCTAAATCAATAATAAAGGGTGAACTTAAATTACAATAGTAGTAAATTTCTGTTCCGCGAATCATACAAATCACATTAAACCAGTATTTTTTGAAAAAATAACAAATAGCTGGTTCTCTCGTTTTCCATTTTCGACCATCGCCATCGATAACATCGACTTTATTATTGACGATTACTGTTATTTCATCATCTTCATGAATCATAGCGACGTTCTTCCAAACCCGATGTAATTCTCCATCGTGTTTAAAACTAATGATATCTAAAATTTTCATTGCTAGCACTTCTTTCCTAATAATAGTATAGCAAATAAAATTTTTTTTGTAAACTTTTAATATTGTTTTTTTATTTTGTCTTTTCTAATATCCAAGTTTTTAATACAGGTTTGGTTGTAAATCCAATTTTTCGATCTACTTCTTCTCCGTTTTTAAAGATGATAATCGTTGGGATACTCTTAACATTTAGTTTTCTTGACAAATTCTCATTATCATCAACATTTATTTTCACAAAAGCGATATCAGGAATTTCTTCCGATATTTCATTGAAGAAAGGGGCAATCATTTTACAGGGACCGCACCAATCAGCATAAAAATCAGCAACAACAAATTCTTTTTTTAATTCTTTCAATTGTTTTTCAGTAATTTTCTCTACCATGTGTTATTCTCCTTTATTTTTTAATGTTACGATAGTAGCTCCTTGACCACCTTCATTGTTTCCACCATAGCGAAAGCTCTCAACAAATTGACTTGTTTTCAAATAATTTTGCACCATTTCCCGAAGAACTCCAGTTCCGAATCCATGGATAATGCTTACTTGGTTTAGATTAGAATAAATAGCATCATCAATGTATTTTTCTAATTTACTATAAGCATCTTCATATCGTTCACCTCGTAAATCTAGACTTGATTTCACTGTTTTTTTAATTCCACTAGTGCTAGATAATATTTGTCTTGGTCTTGAGGCAATAATTGGTGGTGGTGTAGTCTTTGGTATTTTTAATCCTTTTTTATCAACGATAACAGTCGCATTTCCTATTTGCACATCGTATTTATCATTTTTATACACTTTTAAGATTGTTCCATAACAACGATAACTTTCTATATAAACCTGAGATCCGACCGTTATTTCTTCATTCGTTTCCCGATATTCTTCTTCTACTTGCATGCTGCTTTTTAATTCTTTGATTTCATGCTTTACCTCAGATATTTCATGAAGCTTCACTTCTCGCAGTTTCATACTTTCTAATTCTTTGAGAATTTCTTCTATTTTCTGTGATGATTTGGCAATCATTTTTTTAGCTTCTGCTTCTGCTTGTAAGAGAATCTTGTTTTTTTCAAGATAAGTTTCTTCAATTAAACGGTCTGCATCTTTTAGTTTAGTCGCCAAAGAATTATTTTTTTCATCGATGATTTTTAATTTTCGATCGAGTTCATGAGATTGTTGAATTAGTTTTTCCAATACGACATTATTTTTATCGGTATTTTTATAAACATAGTTTTCTGCTTGTTGAATAATTTCTTGGTTTAAACCGAGAATTTGTGAAATTTTTAAAGCATTGCTTTGGCCGGGAACTCCAATCAATAATTTATAAGTAGGACGTAATGTCTCAACATTGAATTCAACACTAGCGTTGATGATATTTTGTGAATTATATGCATGAATTTTTAATTCTGAATAATGGGAAGTGGCAATAATTAAGCATTTTTTAGTAATCAAATAATCGATAATTGCGATTGCCAGAGAGGAACCTTCAGCAGGGTCAGTTCCTGAGCCTAATTCATCGAGTAATACTAAGGAATTTTGTGTTACTTGATTAATGATGTTAATCACATTTTTTAGATGAGAAGAAAACGTGGAAAGATTTTGGTCAATGCTTTGTTCATCTCCAATATCAGCATAAACATTATCAAATATCATGATATTACTAGCTTCATCACAAGGAACGAGTATCCCCGCTTTTACCATTAATGATAACAAACCAATGGTTTTTAATAATACTGTTTTACCACCAGTATTAGGTCCAGTAATGATAATCCCTTGGTGATTTTTACCGATATTAACATTATTTTTAACAACATGATCAACTTTTAACAGTGGATGATAACAATTGATTAAATCTAAATATCCTTGATTATTGATCTGTGGTTTACTAGCATTGATACGAATAGCATAACAAGCTTTACTAAAAACCAAGTCTAAATGTTTTATTATTTGGTAATTAACGACTAAGGATGGATAAAAACCATCAATTTGACCACTCACTTCTTTTAAAATACGATGTATTTCTTGTTTTTCCTCTTCAAATAATTGGTTTAAATGATTGTTTAAGGTACAAATAATTTGCGGTTCGATGTAAACTGTTTCGCCTGAAGACGATTGATCGTGGATAATTCCTTTAATTGTATTCTTAAAATCATTTTTTACAGGAATTACATAACGATCATTACGAATAGAAACAATTGATTGAGAAAGTTTACTGCTGTTTTTGGAAATAATTTCTTGTAATTTTGCTTGTATATTTTTTTCTGTTTCTTTAATATGACGACGGATATCTTTTAGATTAGCACTGGCATCATCTTTTATTTCACCATAAGGGGTGATAATAGCTTTAATCCGTAAATTCAATTCTTTAGGATAAAACAATTCTGTTGTATTTTGTTTAAAATAAGGACAAGCTATTTCCGCATTATCTAAATTATGAATATAAAGTTCGATGTTTTTAATGGTATCGAGAAATTTACCGATTTCACACAATTCTTCAAGGGTAAGAATTCCAGATTTATGAATTTTACTTAAATAATAATCAATTGGACTATTAAAATAAAGCGGAAAGCGCTGAGATCGTAAGATTAACCGAGTTGCTTCATCGGTTTCTTCAAGTGCATAGCGAATTTCATCGAGATCATTCATGAGAATGATGTTATCCAACTCCACTTTGTTGATATCGAGAATCACTTCTTCTTTAATCAAGTCTATAATTTTATTTAATTCTAATGTTAAATGATATTTATTCATGGCAATAAAATTCTTTCTAAAAAAATAATTTTGTGGTATAATATACTTATATCAAAGGTGAAATCATGAGCAAATCCATCAATTTAACAAGTGAACAAGCCCATTTAATCATTGAACGTTATCGTGAATTCTCTGTTCCTCATACTAACAATTATACACTTTTTCGGGCAAAAAACAAGACATCAACTTTAACAATTTTTAAAACTCTTACCTTACTTATTCAAGGTAGTAATAGCAATGATTTATATCAAGAAATTTGCTCTTTAATCAATATTACTCCAGTAATTGATGAAGCGAAAAACTCATCTTTATCGATTGAACTTTCTTTAATAGGAACGGATGAAGTAGGTACAGGAGATTTCTTTGGGGGCATTGTGGTGGCTGCTGCTTATGTAAGGAAGGACCAAATTAAAATTTTAAAACGACTAGGAGTAAAAGATTCAAAACAATTAAATGATAGTAAAATTTTAGAATTAGGCGAAGTATTAATCAAAGAGATTGTTTTTAGCGTTCATGTGTTGGATAATTTGAAATATAATTATATTAATAGAATCCAAAACTATAATATGAATAAAATAAAAGCTCTTCTTCATAATAGCGCTATCCGTCATCTTCGCACTAAAGTAAAAAATTATGATGGAATCGTAATCGATGCTTTCACTACAAAAGAGAAATACTTTAATTATCTAAGCGATGAAAAAGAAATTGTGACGGAGGTAAAACTAGAAGAAAAAGCAGAAAGTAAATATGTAAGTGTAGCTGTAGCTAGTATTATCGCTCGTTACTTCTTCCTCGATCATTTCAATAAATTATCCAAAGAAGTTGGTTTTGAACTTCCTAAAGGAGCTGGACCAAAAATTGATCTAGCAATTCAAAAGATTCTAAAAACAAGAAATCTTAAATATTTTGAAACTATTGCAAAGACGAATTTTAAAAATCTAGATAAATACAAATAAAACCCTGAATTTTCAGGGTTTATTCATTGCTTCGCAGTTCATTGAGAAAATCTTCGAAGTATTTTGGTAATGGGCTATCAAATTCTAAGTATTCTTTAGTACGAGGATGGGTGAAACCCAATGTTTTTGCGTGAAGGAATTGTCCGGTTTCACCAATGACATTCTTTGGACCATATACAGGGTCACCTACTAATGGATAACCGATATATTTCATGTGAACTCGAATTTGGTGAGTACGACCGGTTTCCAGAGCTAACTCGATCAGAGTATATTTTTTAAAACGCTCTAACACTTTAAAATTAGTGACAGCAGGTTTTCCATGTTCGATAACAGTCATTTGTTGGCGATTGAATTTATCCCGACCGATTGGAGCTTCGATTCGACCAACATTGTGGTTTATCACACCATAAACAATAGCATAATATTTTCGTGATATGGTTTTGTTGAAAAATTGTTCGCTTAGATTTCGATGAGCAAAATCGTTCTTACAAGCGACTAGCAATCCTGAAGTATCTTTATCAATACGATGGACAATGCCCGCTCGAATAACTCCATTAATTCCTGATAAATCATGACAATGAAACATTAAAGCATTGACTAAGGTATTTTGATAATTCCCAACAGCAGGATGAACAACCATACCTGTCGGTTTATTTACCACAATTACATCACTATCTTCATAATAAATGTCTAAAGGAATATCTTGGGCAATAATATCATTATCAATGGGATCAGGAATTGTTACACTGATGGCATCACCTTTTTTTAAGATATAATTAGCCTTTACTACTTTATCGTTTACCAAGACATGATTATCTTTGATATAAATTTGAATCGAATTACGAGAAAAGTCCTCCATTTCATTTGCAAGGAATTTATCGATACGCATCGGTTCTTCTTGTTGATAAATAAAGTACATTACTTCCATTTTTTACCAGTTGCTCCAAAAAGGATTTCAAACATTAATAAGATAACTCCAATCGTCATGCACATATCAGCAAAGTTAAAACTAGGAAAACTGATAAAGTCAAAAGTTAAAAAATCACGAACGTATCCTAAAAAGATACGATCAATAAAATTCCCAATCGTTCCCGAAACAATCAATATAAGACAAACGCTATACAGAGTATTTTCTTTTAAATCAAAATCTTTCATTAAATAAGCAAAGATACCTAGTGACAATATGGTAATGATAATAAAAAACCATAATTTCCCACTGAAGATTCCCCAAGCACCACCGGTGTTTTCAACAAGGCTGATGCGAAACAGTCCAGGAAGGCATTTATAGGTTTGTAATAAAGTAAAGTATTTGAAAGCGACTGCCTTTGTTATCTGATCAAGAACGATAAATAAAGCGATTAATAAAATTCCAATAATCATAGTTCTACCTTTCATGTACTACCTCGTCAGTCCAAAGAATAATAAGATCGCTAAGATAAAAATACCAAAACCGATGTTTAAACATTGATAGAATAAAATAGCATATTCATCAATAGCTTGTAATTCAAGCATATCTCGAGCATAACATTTTGCTAATTTTACGGTAAAGAAATTAGATAAACCATTACTAATCATAAGTAATCCCCAGGCGAATGATAAAAAGGTAATAATCGCTTGAGGTTTATACCAATTTATTTCTAAAATCTCCAGTAATAATGCTGCAAAAGGGAAAATAATAATGACTGTAACTACTAAACCAAAAATAAAGGTGATGATATTGGTTGAACGATTCAATTTAATTTCATAAAATTTCTTTGTTTCTTCTTTTCCTTTTGACCATAAATTTTTACGATTCATCATTCTTCACCTCCATATTCTCTAGGAACTCGATAATATCGATGAAATTATTGACCTTTACAAGAGTAAATGTAGCACCGATTCGGTCATATTCCTCCTTTGCCAGGTCGTAATTGATTTCATTAATGAAAAAGATATCGATATTATAATTATTAGCAGTGATGATTTTTTGCTTTACACCAGCAATATTACCGATACTACCGTCAAGTTCAATCGTACCTGTTCCGACAATTTTTTTACCTTTGGTAATATCACCAGGTAATAAACTATTATAAATCGATAAAGAAAGCATACCACCACCAGAAGATCCGATTGAAGAATAAGGATCAACAATTGAAAATTTTGGTG
Source organism: Acholeplasmataceae bacterium (assembly GCA_012718985.1). Classification (GTDB taxonomy): domain Bacteria; phylum Bacillota_I; class Bacilli_A; order ML615J-28; family CAG-698; genus JAAYBG01. Next base: position 8,310 of record JAAYBG010000093.1, on the reverse strand, counting down.
TAGACTTTTCAGGATCTAATTGATAATAATCGTAAAAGGCAACACCTAAGCCGATATAACCAGAATTACCGCTAATGAAGGAAGCATAGACTTCTTTTTGCAGTTCATCACGAATAATTGTAAATTTTATTTCTTTATCTGGTTCACTATCATAAAAATTGGTGACTAAATTACGAAATTCGTTGATATTTGTAAATGTTTGATCATTTACTTTAATTACAATATCAGAATAATCTAATCCAGTCTTCGCATAAGGAGTAATCGCACTAACTATTACTCCTTTATATTCTTTGCTTAACACAATAGAAGGATCCATTTTTGCTGCTTCTTGATAAGCATTGATAATCGCATTATTGATGCTGATTTCTTTAGAGATAGTACCAAATTTGCGTTGGGCTTTATCATTTAAATCTACTTCTGGATCGTATACTTCAAGATCAAAAAAATCGTTTGTTTTAGCTACCCAATATTGAATCACAGAAATTCGAGTATGCGTGTAAACACCTACGGTATAGATAAAACCCGCTTCATTATTTGCTTCTACTTTTACTGAGGATGCTGTGTAGTTAATACTTCCGGGGGTTATAACCTCATAATCAACTTTGATAAAGGAAATTGATAAGACAAATAAATAAAGTCCTACTCCCAGAAAGGTGAATATTTTAGTAATAAGCGATGATTTTTTAAAGTTTCGCCAACCGCTGACAAAGAATTCTTTCATTCTTCATCCTCAACAATAATTTTCATATTTTTCACTTTGCGATAGCTCACATTCGCCGCCTTAAGCATCCGTTTGGCAGCAATATCTGATTCAGTATCGGCATATTTTTCATCCATATAAACAATTTCTTTAATTCCACTTTGAATGATTAATTTTACACATTCATGGCAAGGAAATAGAGTAACATAGATACTACATCCGTCTAAACTAGAAATAGAATTTAATATGGCGTTCGGTTCTGCATGAACAACATATGGATATTTTGTATCACAAAAATCTCCTGTTCTTTCCCAGGGAAATTCATCATCTTCACATCCGAAAGGAAAACCATTGTAGCCAATACCTACGATTTTTTTATGACGATTGACGATACAAGCTCCTACTTGAGTATTTGGATCTTTGCTACGCATTGATGAAAGGAGAGCGACTCCCATAAAATACTTATCCCAAGAAATATAATCATTTCTTTTCATTGTTTTTATCCTCCTCTATCGGGCAGTCATGTTCTAACTGTTGCTTTAATTCCGATTTTATCTTATCAATATCACTCATTTTAATTAAGCAATTTGGCGAATCACAAACTCTACATTTATCAGGGACTTCCGCTCCTTTTGGTGCTTTTGTTCTTTTATTTAGGATAAAGGTAATCAAAAATAAGGCGATTGCACCAAAGATGATTCCTGCTTGTAATAACCAACTTGTTATAAACATTTCGTTTCCTCTTCATTTATTATTTTTTTAAGAATGTAATCAGCAAGCATTAGTCCTGCTGTTGCCGTAACAGGCATATAGGAAGCAAGTTCCTTTCCTATGATCAGTGGTTCTTCTGTAGAGGATAGAACAGGGACCTTCATCGTGAACTTATCTTCTCGGAGTCGTTTGCGGATGATTCTTGCTAGAGGATCATGAGTTGTCTTTGCGAGCTCGGTGATGATTAATTTTTGAATATCCATTTTTTTAGCTGTTCCCATTGAACTGATAAAAGTAACTTGGCGATTACCACATTGCTTGATTAACAATATTTTATTGTCTACTTGATCAATAGCATCTATTAGATATTGAAAATCATAGGTAAATAATTTGCTTGATTCATCAAATGGCTCCTCTAAGGTAATGACATGACAATTAGGATTGATTTTATGAATCATCGTAGCCATAACTTCAACCTTTGATTGACCAATTGTATCGGTATAAGCTACTACTTGTCGATTAAAATTGGAGATATCGACTTTGTCATAGTCTTGAATAATCAGTGTCCCCACACCAGATCTTGCGAGAGCTAAGCAAGCCTCTCCACCAACGCCACCAAGACCGATTATGGCTACTTTTGCGTCGGTGATTTTTTTTAGTTTGACATCTCCTAATAAAGTTTGTAATCGAATGAAGCGTTCGCTCATTTTCTAATTTCTAACTTTAATTCTTTTAATTGAGCTTCACTAACTGTCGTTGGGGCATCACTCATTGGGCAAATTGCATTTGCACTCTTGGGGAAGGCGATGACATCACGAAGTGAAGGCGAGTTTGATAAAATCATAGCTAATCTATCCAAGCCAAGGGCAATTCCACCATGTGGTGGCGTACCAAATTTTAAAGCATTTACGAAATAACCAAATTTTTGTGCGATTTCTTCTTCGGTTAATCCAATGGCTTTAAACATATCTGATTGGACTTTTTGATTGTGAATTCTTATCGAACCACTACCTAGTTCATATCCATTTAGAACGACATCGTAACATTTTGAATAGCATTTTTCTGGATGTGTTAATAACATATCTTTAAATTCATCTTTTGGAGAAGTAAATGGATGATGAGCAGCGACATAGCGTTGTTCGTTTTCATCGAATTCGAAAGATGGCCAATTATTCACCCATAAATAAGCAAATTTGTTTGGATCTGTTAGGTTTAACTCTTTTCCTAGCAAGTTTCTCAAGTAAGCTAAACTAGCATTGACAATATTTTTTTGATCAGCGACGATAAAAATGACATCGCCTTCTTCAATGTTTAGTATGGTAATCAATTGATTAGCAATTTCTGGTGTTAAATATTTAGCCACAGGTCCAGATAAGGCATTATTTTCAAATTTAAGCCATAATAAGCCTTTAGCTTTATATTTTTTTACTTCTTCTGTTAAGCGATCAATTTCTTTTCTTGAATATTTGCTAGCAGCATTTTTGGCATTAAGTCCCTTAATAATCCCACCATCATTTATTGTATTTTTGAAAAGACTAAAATCGACATCTTTTAGAACTTCAGTTAATGTTTTTAATTCCATCTCAAAACGCATATCGGGTTTATCGCTACCAAAACGTTCCATCGATTCATCAAAAGTAATCCGTGGAAATGGAGTTGAAATATCGATATTTTTTGTTTCTTTCATCACTTTTTTCAACATGCCTTCAATTACTTGATAAATCTGTTCTTCATCGATAAAACTCATCTCAACATCAATTTGCGTGAATTCCATTTGTCTATCAGCACGTAAATCTTCATCACGAAAACATTTTACGATTTGATAATATTTTTCTAAGCCGGCAACCATTAATAATTGTTTGTATAATTGAGGTGATTGAGGTAAAGCATAGAATTTACCAGGATTTACTCTGGAAGGTACTAAATAGTCACGAGCTCCTTCGGGAGTTGTCTTACCAAATACAGGAGTTTCTACTTCAATAAAACCTCTTGCATCAAAATAACTACGCACTGCTTTGGTAATATTGTGACGTAAAATTAAGTTCTTTTGCATAACCGGACGGCGTAAATCAAGATAACGATATTTCATTCGTACATCTTCTAGGGCATCGGTTTCATCAGCGATAATCATTGGAGTCGGTTCCGCTTCGCTAAGGACAACGATTTCTGCACAATCAACTTCTATTTCTCCAGTTGGTATATTTTTGTTTTTACTTTCTCTTTCAACAACCTTACCTGTGACTTGAATTACATATTCATTTTTCACATTTTCTAAAGTAGAATAGTTTTTGTTCTCTGGTTTAACAACAATTTGGGTAATCCCTTGTCGGTCACGCAAATCAACAAAGATTAAACCTCCTAAATTTCTCTTTTTTGCTACCCAACCAGCTAATACAACATTTTCACCAACATTTTTAATTCTTAATTCACCATTATTATGAGTTCTCATTGTTTTTTACTTTTAATATAGCTTACTATATTCTCCTTTTTCACTTTTTCTTGAGTATTATTTTGTGTATCTTTGATGGTAAAGATATTATTTTCGCGTTCTTCTTCACCAATAATGATAATAAATTTTGGATTTAATTTTTCCGTTAACTTGAATTGCTGTTTTAAGGTGTAATTTTTATAGTCCATCTCAACAACCAATTCTTCTTCTCGTAATTGGTTAGCAAACTCTAATCCAAGTCTCTTTGATTCTTTATCTAAACTGATGATAAACACATCGGTTTTCTTATCAATATCCGTAAACAGATTTTGATTGGTCATAACCATCATGATTCGTTCTAAACCAAAGGCATAACCAATTCCAGAAATATCCGGTCCACCGAAGTTTTTCACTAAATCGGCATATCTTCCGCCTCCACAAATAGCCAAACCTTGTAAATCGTCATTTGTATCCAGGATAAATTCAAAAACAGTATCTGTATAATAATCTAGTCCACGTACTAGTGTATCTTCTACTTCATAAGGAATTTTCATCATTGATAAGATAGTAGTAACTTCGATAAAATGAGCTAAAGAAGCATCGGATAGACTATCTTTAATTTTAGGTGCTCTTTTCACAACATCCTTTTCAGAATCTACTTTACAATCAAGAATACGCAAAGGATTCTTGGTTAATCTTTGTTTACAGTCCTCACAAAAATCGTCTATTTTATCGGCAAAATAGCTTTGTAATTTCGCAGTATAATTTACACGGGAAGCAAAATCACCAATCGTATTGATTTTTAATTTGATTCCTTTAATTCCCAGTGCACTAAGTAAAGTATAAGCACTAATGATCACATCAGCATCTAAAAATGGACTTTCCTCACCAAAAACTTCAATTCCGAATTGCATGAATTGACGATATCGTCCCTTTTGGGGTCGTTCATAGCGAAACATCGGTCCACAGTAATAAAGTTTTGTGACTGGAGAATTGATGTACAATTTATTTTCAAGAAAACTACGAACAATAGAAGCAGTTCCTTCAGGACGTAGCGTAATACTGCGATTTCCTCGATCGAGAAAAGTATACATTTCTTTATTAACAATATCACTATTTTCACCAGAACTACGAATAAACACATCGGTCATTTCGATAATCGGAGTGATACTTTCTTCAAAACCGAATGTTTTTAATATTTCTTTGGCCTTTGTTTCAATCAAACGCATTTTAGTTGCTTCTTGTTGGTAAAAATCTAGTGTCCCTTTTATTTTTTGATAACTCATAGTTTCATTTCCCCCTTTAAAATAAAAATCCTTAAAAGAGAACTCTCTTAAGGACGAATAATTCCGCGGTGCCACCTTAATTCATCACCATTTTTAGTGATGCGCTTTTATACATAAACGATTAATTGATCTCCTAAGTTGTCTTTCCTTGTTCTTATAGTAAGCTTTTTCACCATCGGCTCTCTCTAAAACTCATTAAACAAGTACTCTTCTTCCTCATAAATCTCTTAAATTATTAATATTATAATGGATAATTAAAAAAATGTCAATTATTCTTCAAGTAAAATAATTTTGTCTTCTTCAATTTCGATAATGTGGTCACGGTAAAGATTTCCTAGTGCTTTTTTAAAAGCAGCTTTGCTCATTTTAAATAAACGATTGATCAGTTCCGGACTGCTGTTTTCTGTGATTAACATGACTCCATTATTGTTTCGTAAGTATTCTAATATTATTTTTCGATCATCTTTTATTTGAAATTCTTTATTTTCTATTAAAGTACCACTGTAATCTTCTTCATTCTTTTTGATAATTCTTACTTCTATTTTTTCTCCCAAACGATATTCCCATCGCATATTGGTGCGATAGATAAAAATGATATTCATTCCTTCTGTGACTGCATTAATCCCGTCGGGAGTAATTCGGTAAACATAAGCGGTGAATTTGCCATTTTCACTAAGAACTTCTTCTTTTTTAGCGCTTAAAATTTGTTCTTTATTTGCAATCTTAATGATTAGTTTATTGTTTTTAGTGCGCAAAATTGAAATAATTTTATCGCCGATTCTTGGCCATAAATTCCTTTTTAAAGGTAAATCATCCTTTGAAAGCAAGATATCTTTGCTAATTCCGATATTCATAAAAACTCCTAAGTTATCATTAATCCCAACTACTTCTACCAAGCCAGGAGAATTCATGTCAATCATCGGTTTTAATAGTGTCGCAGCGACCCGATTTTTCTTATCGACATAAAGAAAAGCATGAACATAATCACCAGGAAATAATTTTTGTCCTTGACATTCATTATGATGTAAGAAATATTCTTCATCATCGTTAGCTTTTGTTAGGATATAGCCTAATTTTGTTTCGCGATCAACGCGATATTTTTCTGTTTTTCCGATACTCATAATTATTCTCCATTAGTACATCGTATTATATTATTATAATTTTTAAAGAGTTTTTTTTATTCTGTTTTTTGATCAGAGTTTTGATATTCATAATAACCTTGATTGATTGTTGTTTCACCAAATTTTGTTTTTACTCCATCGATAATCTTCTTTAATTCTTCTTTCTTTTCCAATTCCGTTAAATTATCGAAAATAGTAATCTGTTGGTGCGGTTGTTCTTTTGATTCAACAATACGATTTGCAAACACGCCGATTAAGCGGATGCAATTACTATCGCGGCGATTGTTAATATCATAAAGACCTTCTTCAAAATTCTCATCAAGAATTGCTTCCGTAATTTTATAAATATCACTCTCATCATTTGTAGGGGTTTCTAAACTTTGACTTCGATTAATTTGACGAAAATTAGCATATTTTAGTTGTAATCCAATCGTGTAGGCTTTCAAATTCTTTTTTTGGAGACGATTAGCGACTGTATTTACCAGTATTTTTAAGGTGTCCTTTAAAATCCTTTCTTCATAAATATTACGATCAAAAGTATGTGAATTGGATATTGAACCAACTTCTACTTTTCCAGAATAATCAACCTCTGAATCATCGATACCATTAGCTCGTTGATGGAGACTAGTAGCATAGATATTTCCTAATTTTTGTTTCATTAAAGCAAGATTTTTAGGATTGGCAAGATCACCTATCGTTTTTAAACCCAGACTTTGTAGTTTTGGTGCTGTTTTCTTTCCTACTCCATGCATTTCTTCAAGCGACAAGGGCCATAAATATTGATTTAATTCGCGTTTACGAAGAATGGTAATTCCTAGTGGCTTTTTCATGTCGCTAGCCATTTTAGCAAGAAATTTATTGGGAGCAATGCCAATACTACAAGGTAAGCGATATTCTTTTAATAAATCATTTTGTATTTTATCGGCCAGAGCGACAACATTTCCTTGGTAATCTGAGACATCAACATAAGCTTCATCAATGCTAGCCATTTCTACTTTTTTTGTAATCGTCAATAAGTATTGATAGAATTTTTCCGAATAAGAAACATAAAGATCCATATCTGGCTCAATAATAATAATATCCTTGCATAATTGAAATGCTTCACGAACTTGCATCGTCGTTTTTATTCCATAAGACCTTGCCACATAACTGGCAGTTAAGACGATGCTTCGTTGAAAGGGGTCATCATGAGCAATGACAACAGGCTTCTTTAGTAATTCCGGATTTTCAGCAATCTCACAAGAAGCAAAAAAACAATTCATGTCGATATGTAAAATTATTCGTGAAGTTTTCATTTTTTTACTTTCCTTTTTTAAATCATTGTGTTATAATATCTATTGTAAATATTATAACATATTCATCGAGGTGATAAAAGTGAAAAAGAATAAGAAGGAACAAGAAAAAAAACCTTTTCTTAAAACAAAGACCAAGTTAGATGGGGGAATCGAAGTTGAACTACAAAAGAGTCCAAATAATACTTTAATTGGAAAAATCTTTGCGATTGCCATTGCTTTCATTACTTTGTTTGGTGGTATCTTTGCTTTAATTTATTTATTGACGAAACTTTAATAAAATGATAAAAAACCGCTTTTTGTAACGGTTTTTTTATTTACCTCATTGATTCAATAATTCTATCGCTAGATTTTTACTAGCTGTGGTAATTTGACCATTGGAGATCATCATTGCGATTTCATCAACTCGTTCTGGGTAAGTTAGATTTTCTATATTCGTTACTGTTCGATTATTGCTAACTTTCTTACTAATCTTTAAATGATGATCGGCGATTGCTGCCACTTGTGGTAGATGAGTTACACACAACACCTGAGCATTCAAAGAAATTTCCTTGATTTTACTAGCGATACTGAAGGCGATTTCTCCGCTTACTCCATTATCAATTTCATCAAAAATGAGTGTTTGTAGTTCTAATTTATGCGAAACTAATGTTTTTAAAGCGAGCATAAAGCGAGATAACTCTCCTCCAGACGCTGTTTTTGCTAGTGATTTTACGGGTTCACCTTTGTTGAAAGAAATCATGAAGTCGATGGTATCAATGCCATCTTTTTT
>JAAYBG010000092.1 GCA_012718985.1 Acholeplasmataceae bacterium | reverse complement strand
TTTAGTTTAATAAAATCATTGTGTTTGATAATCAGTTGTACTCCCATATACCGAGCAAGATAAATTTATCTTGCTCGGTATATGGGAGTACAACTGATTATCAAACACAATGATTTTATTAAACTAAATCGGATTATCGAAGAAGTTTCAAAGAATTTAGCGCATTATCAGTTAACGATAAATTACGAACGCTATCCACGAAGTTTTACCTAAGGGAGTAAAAGATGAAGATTATATTTATGGGAACACCTCAATTTGCTGTACCAATTCTTGAAGAAATCGCGAAACACCACGAGGTAGTTTTGGTCGTTACTCAACCAGATCAATATCATTTTCGACGTAAGGAAATGGTTTTTTCGCCGGTGAAGGAATGGGCTGTAGCTAATCATTATCCAGTTTTTCAGCCTGAAAAAATTAGAATTGATTATCAACCGATTCTTGATTTAGAAGTAGATTTGATTATTACAGCAGCTTATGGCCAATTTGTCGGTGAAACAGTTTTAAACCATCCTCGTTATAAGGCGATTAATATTCATGGTTCGTTGTTACCAAAGTATCGTGGAGGTGCACCGATTCAACGCGCTTTAATGAATGGCGAGGATAAAACAGGAATTACCATTATGTATATGGCTAAAAAAATGGATGCAGGAGATATACTTGCTAAGGAAGAACTTCCAATTCTGGATAGTGATAATCAAGATACCCTATTTACAAAATTGAGTGAACTAGCTGTAACGATGATTCCTAGAGTTTTATCAGATTTAGAAAAAGGGCTTATTGTACCCATGCCACAAAATGAAAGCGAAGTGAGCTATGCTCCTAATTTAACTAAAGAAGATGAAAAAATTGATTTTAGTAAACCAGCACGCCAAGTTTTTAATCAAATCCGTGGACTATCCTCTAACCCTGGTGGATATTTCATTATTGATAATCAATTAATAAAAGTGTATAATAGTATAGTAAGCAACAGACGCCATCAAGTTGATAGTGGCTTGATTGTTGCTATAGATAAACAGAGCTTTGATATTAGTTGTGGAGAGAACACATGTATTTCGATTCTTGAACTGCAATTACCATCAAAAAACAGGATGAGTGCTTGTGATTTTATTAATGGACAAGGAAGAAAGATGTTACAAATTTATAAAAAAGTAGGAGACTAGTTATGAAAGAAAAGATTTATTTTTCTCGTGATGAAATGTATGAAATGAATCGGGATTTGTTATTAGAGCGTGGTGTGAAGATTGAAGATATCGCTGCAATTGCTTTTCGTCAACAATCCAAATACAATCCCAATATCAGTATGAAAATGTGTATTGAGAGTGTAGAAAAGATTTTATCTTATCGAGACATTTTTCATATTGTCCAATTAAGCATAGAAATCGATCGTTTATGTGAAGAAGGAAAACTGCGTTCTCCTATGCAAGAAATTATCCGTGCTGATTTAGGTATGTTTGGTATTGATGAAATCTTTGGTTTAAATATTGCATCGTTGTATGGGGTGATTGGTCAGACAAATTTCGGTGATATTGACGTTAATAAACCAGGAATTGTGAAAGAGTTAAATGATCATGGCAAAGGAAAAGATGAGCGTTGTCACACCTTCTTGGATGATGTGGTTGGTGCCTTAGCTGCCGCCGCTTCAACAAGAGTAGCTCAAATTACAAGTGAGGAAACAGCCAAAAAAGATCCTCATTATGAACCAATAAAATTTGACTTATAAGGATTAGGGGTAGAATATGGAACAAAAAAAATTAACTAAAGGAAAATTATTAAATGTTTTTGGTAATCTAGATGATGTTGGATATGCTACTTCATTAGTCAGAGATTATGCAAGAGAAGATATCAAAGCGGGTAAAATGCGCATTAAAGAGTGGGATTACTATTATATTGGTAACAATTTTTATGGTGTAGCACTAACAATTGCTGATAATTCATATATGGGAATGGGTAGCGTTTCTATTCTTGATTTCCGTGATGGTTTTTGGAAGACGAAGAGTCAAATAACATTATTCCCGATGGGAAAGACCAATCTTCCTCCTACATCAGCCATTGGTGATTGCCATTTTAAAAAAGGGAATATGGAAATCTCCTTTTTCAACGATGGAACCAAGAGAAGATTATTAGCAAAAGTGAAAAACTATCTGTCTGGTCAAGATTTTAATTGTGATATTACTCTTAGTGAAGAACCTAAAGATTCAATGGTTATCGCTACTCCTTTCTTTAAGAAAAAGCATTTTTACTACAATCAAAAGATAAATTGTTTAAAGGCAGATGGTCAAGCTTCATTAGGTGATAAAGTGTATAATTTTAAAACCGATGACTCCTTTGGTACTCTGGATTGGGGCAGGGGTGTCTGGACTTATAAAAACACTTGGTATTGGGCTTCTATGTCAGGTAAAGTCAATGGAGTTCCGGTTGGCTTTAATTTAGGATATGGTTTTGGTGATACCAAAAATGCAACAGAAAATATGATTTTCTTTGATGGAAAAGCATATAAAACAGAACAAGTGACCTTTAGAATCCCAACGGATGCTAAGGGAAAAGAAATATTCATGAATGAATGGCAATTTACATCGAGTGACAAAAAAGTAGAATTGAAGTTTAAACCGATTTTAGATCGTCATGATGATACGAATTTGCTCATCTTAAAATCGTTACAACACCAAGTGTTTGGTCGTTTTACAGGGACGCTAATTTGTGATGATAAAACAATCATGATTAAAAATATGTTAGGATTTGCTGAAAAAGTTCATAATTGTTGGTAAAACTCTAGATTTCTAGAGTTTTTTCATTTCAATATAAAAAAATAGAGGAATCCTCTATTTTTCATGCTTTGCGATTAATGCTTTCGTCTTTTTTTGCCATAATCCTTTTAGTGGTAATTGTCCTGTTCTTACCTTTTCGATAATATCTTCATATTCATGTAACAATATTTCTTCTTGTTTTGCTGCTTCTTGAGAAAGTTGATAGAATTTTTCTGGTGTTGCGTTTTGTTTTCGTAAATTTGCTTCTCTTACAAATAATTCATTTTGAATATGATTTCGTTTCATTAGATATGTTTCTTCATCAACATAACCAGAATAAATAGCTCTTAATAAATATTCGTATTTTAACCAATAAGCAAGCGATTTTTCTTCTTCTAAAAATAAAGGAGCAACGATATTATTGAAGTAAACGGGTTTATAGATGGATAAACAAGGAGTAGAAGAACCAGTTATCCAAACGGTCGGCATTTTTTCTTTAATATCAACAACCATGCTTCCTGTCGTGTGGTCCCCAAGAAGAGACTGGTGCATACAAATGCTACCTACACTTCCTTTGGTGTACAGTTTATCTTTACTGACGTTGTGATTTTGAAGAATTTTAATCATACCTTCACAATTCAATTCTTGCTCTAGTAATTTTTTTCCTGAACGTTCTCTGTTTTTACTCTTAGAAAAAGTGGTGAAAAGAAAATCGCTATTTTTTTGTTTGAAACGATCTTCGGTAATAGACAAGCGATTGCTAATATTTCCTGAAGTTATCAGATGTTTTATTTTATATTCTTTTCCTGCTGTTTCTAAGATGAGAGCCTCATTAGGATCAGCTATTAAATAAGAATTATCATAAAAGAATTGTTTATCATAACCACAATTTCCACCTTGACCATACTCTTCAAGTAAAGTAGTGATAACAGTAACTGCTTCTATAACTGATTTTGCTCTTTCTAGTGCTAATCTTAAAAAGTCCATTCCAATTAAAGATGGTTTTTTATTTTTCTTTTTTGTGAAAACAGCTTCATTACCAATGACTAAATTATATTCGTTGATTCCCATTTCTGCTCCCCATATCCAACTAGGCTTAACTAGAATGTTAGCATAACTATGTTCAACTTCAGGAATTTCAATATAAGTACATTTTAAAGTTTTACTTTTATTGTCTTTTGCTCGATTATAAATGACTAGATTAGGCTCATTTGCACTACGGTCGCTGTTTTTTCCGAAAATGGTAAAATGATCATTTTTTTGATATAAAGTATCGCACATAACAAAACCTCCCTTAATTTATTATATAATAAAACTGAAGGATAATATAGTAAAAATAAATAAAGATTGTTTTTTGATGCGATGAATTGTATAATTAAATTGATTTAAACAATAAAAACTTCAAAAACATTTCAAAAAAAATCGTAAAAGGAAAGGTGTTATATGGCAAAAAAAGTATTAGGTTTGGATATAGGTGTAACTTCTGTAGGCTGGGCAATTATTGATGTTGATGAAAATGAAATTATTGATAAAGGTGTAAGAATTTTTCCCGAAAGATCTGCTCAAGAAAACGTTAAACGTCGAGAAAAACGGGGAAGCAGGAGACTAAAACGCCGACGTCAACAAAGATTAATTGACATGAAAGAATTATTGAAAAAACATGGAGTTATAGATGAGAAATTTGTACCTTTAAAAAATCCATATGAAATTCGTTGCAAGGGCCTTACTGAAAAGCTTGCTAACGATGAATTAGCAACAGCTATTCTACATATTACAAAAAGAAGAGGTTCTTCCTTTGATAGTATCGATGATATAGAAGAAGATGATGAAAAAACCAGTTCTGATGTTGTTGATCAAATTGAGGTTGATAAAGCTCCAGAGTTAAAGTCTACCAAGAAGATTCTTGACTATAATGAAAAAATGCTTATTAATAAGAATACAAATTATATTTGTTTGATTCAAAAAAAACGTTTAGAAGAAAGCGGTAGTGTTCGTGGTTCTTTAAATAACTTTAAAACTAGTGAATATATTAAAGAAATCGAGAAGATTTTAAGTAATCAAGGTTTATCACAAGATTTTAATGAAAAAGTAATTAATTTAATTAAAAGAAAAAGAGCCTATTTCGAAGGACCTGGAAGTGAAAAATCACCAACTCCATATGGAAGATGGTATTATGAGCAAGGCGAAATAAAATATGTAGATTTAATAGAAAAAATGAGAGGAACCTGTTCACTTTTCCCTTTGGAAAAACGTGCCCCTAAAGATTCTTATACTGCATGTTTATTTAACATTCTAAATGACTTAAATAATCTCAAAATTAATCAAGAAAAGATTACACAGGAACAAAAAGAACAAGTTATTGAGTTAATGAAAAAAGAAAAAGGTGATTTTACAGTTAAAAAACTATGCAAGTTTTTGAATGTTGAAGAAACTTTTATTAGCGGTTTCAGGGAAGATAAAAACAAGAAAAACCTTATTTCTCAATTTACAGGCTATAAGAAAATAAGAAACGTTGTTAATAATGAAGGATTCAATAAAATCATTTTTGAAAATGAGGATTATGTAGATAAAATTGTCGAAATATTGACAGTAAAAAGAGGAATTGATGAAAGAAAAAACGAACTAAAAAAGATCAATCCTGAAGTATTTTCTGAAGCTGTGGCTGATGCTTTAGCTCAAATTACTGGATGTAAAGAATACCATTCATTATCCTTTAAGGCAATGAAAAAAATGATTCCAGATTTACTGGCTACTACGGATAATCAAATGCAACTTATAACAAAATACGGAATTCAAAAGCAAAACATCGGAGTATTCAAGGGGAAAAATGAAATTGTATTAGACCAAAAAGCAATCATAAGCCCTGTAGCATTAAGAGCTCAAAATGAAGCAATTAAGATTATCAATGCTATTCGTAGCATACATGGTGAGTTGGATACGATTGTAATTGAGATGGCACGGGATAAAAATAGTGCAGAAGAGAAAAAAAGAATAAATGAGCAGCAAAAAAGAGGAGAAGAACTAAATAAACAAGCACTTGAATTAGCAGAAGGGAAACCACTTACGGGTAGTTTAGCGTTAAAATTGCGTTTATATAAAGAACAAGATCATAGGTGTATATATACAGGAAAAGAAATTGATAAAGATTTATTGATGACTGACCCATTTGCTTACGAAATTGATCATATTATACCGATTTCAATTTCACTAGATGATTCTTTCAATAACAAGGTTCTAACAACTTCTAAAATTAATAGTGATAAAACGAACATGACTCCATTTAAATTTTTCTCGTCAGGGAAGATTCAGGGTGTAAGTTTTGGTGAGTTTACTTCTAGAGTGATTAATTTAGAGAAGAGAGGACTTATATCAAAAAACAAATTACGCAATTTATTATTTGCTGAAGACATTGATAAACAAAGTGTTCGTGCTGAATTTATTAATAGAAATCTAGTAGACACTAGATATGCAACAAGAGTAATTTTAAATACCCTAACGAATTATTTTCGTGCTAACGAAATAGACACTAAAGTTCATGCTATAAATGGAAGAATAACGGATAATATTAGAAATAGAGCAGGACTAAAAAAGTGCAGGGATTTCTTTTACCATCATATCGTCGATGCGATTATTGTAGCTGCAGTAAAAAAACATAAATATTTTTCAAAACTGTTAAATTTATATGAAAGCTCTGATGGAATAATCTATGATAACGAAACTGGTGAAATAATAACATCTGAAAATCAAAAAGATTTCTTTGATGAAAAATTATTTTCATTTTTAAGTAAAATTAGAAGAATTAATGATTTAACCAATTATGATGAAACAATAAAGATATCTCATAAAATAGATAAGAAATTTAATCGCCAGTTTACAGATGAAACAATCTATTCAACAAGGCTAATTGACGGAGTTGACTATCTTGTCGCTAGATTTAAAGATATTTATGGTGAAGATGGTATAAAATTAGCTAAGATGATTAAAAAAGACGAAGAGAATAAAATTTTGATGAAAAGGAATGATCCAGAAACTTTTGAATTAATCAAACAAATAGTTTTGAAAACAGATTATACTGAGAAAGAAAATCCATTTGCTTTGTATAAAGAACAACATGGCGAAATTAGGAAAAAAGCAAAAAACGGTAAAGGACCAGTCATTAAATCGGTAAAATATTTAAAAGAAAAATTGGGTAATCATCACCCCATTACACATAAGTATCAGTCGGTTAGACCAGGAAATAAGGTTGTTTTATTACAAGTCTCACCGTATAGAACGGATTTTTATGTATCGCCTAGTGGACTATATAGATTTGTAACTATTAGATATGCGAACGTGAAAATGTCTAACAAAGAAGGAACAATTGATTTGGTTGAATATGAGCAGATGAAACAATTGAAAAAAATTGATGATACTTATCAATTTTGCTTTTCTTTGCATCGCAACGAAACTATTAAGATTACAAAGAAAGGTGAAAATCCTCATACATATCGTTTTGTTGGAACAAATAGTGATAAATTAAATAGAATAGAAGTTAAGGAATTGTATTGTAATGTTTTAAAAGAGGAAAGGCGAATAATACTAACAATAGGGAAAGAAATCTGTTTGCTAGAAAAATTTTCTTGTGATATTTTGGGAAACATGAAAAAAATTGAATCTGAAGTCTTGAAATTAAAAATTTAATATGATACAATGTATTTGCACTTAGTAGCAAGAGTGCATTACATAGCAAAGGTTCTGAGGACCTAGCAAAACAAGGGTTTATCCCGAAATCGGAGGTTACCTCCAAAAAACGGATCAAGATTCAATCTTGGTTCTTTTTTTGTATTATGGGATGGAGAATCGTTTATATTGAGGAAAGCGATTATTTAAGTCTATATCTAGATAATTTAAAAGTAAAAAGAGAGTCTAATGACTTATTAATACCTTTATCTGATATTCACACTTTAATAATCGATAACTATAAATCTATTATTTCTATTGCTCTTCTTAATAAATGTTCTGAGTATAATATAAATCTAATAATATGTAATATGTCTCATCTTCCTCAAGCAATCATGTCACCAATCAGTGGTCAAAATCAAGCACCTTTAGTGTTTAAAAAACAATTGAAATGGAACGAAAATAAAAAAAAGGAACTTCACAAAAAAATAGTTATTAGTAAAATAATGAATCAAACTCAAGTGCTAATTAAAAATAAAAAAAATCAGGATGTGATTAATAAATTATTAAAGTTCGCAAGCGAAGTACAAGATGGCGATATAACAAATCGTGAAGGATTAAGTGCTAAAATTTATTTTAGAGAATTATTTGGTAAAGATTTTATTCGTTTTGAAGATGATATTGTTAATGGCGCATTAAATTATGGGTATAGTATCATGCGTTCTCAAATATCTAAAGTTCTAATTGCGAGGGGTTTAAATACAAGTTTAGGTATATTTCATCGGGGAGCAGAGAATGAATTCAATTTAAGCGATGATGTGATAGAAGTGTTTAGACCAATAGTAGATGATTTTGTCTATAAGAATATTGTTGGTAAAAAATATTTGGAAAGAGATGATCGACTAAATTTAATTAAATTAACAACATCCAATTTTAAGTATAGAAATGAAAAACATACATTTTTTAATGTTATCTATATGTATGTAACATTAATTCTTGAATATTTTGATGAAATTAATGATGTTGAATTTGTAGCGCCTCGGTTTAGTGATTATGGCATATGAAAATATGAGATTATTATTGTTCTTTGATCTTCCTACAATCACTGAAAAAGATAGAAAAATCTATACGTATTTTAGAAAATATTTAATAAGAAATGGTTACATTATGATTCAATATTCAGTTTATGGCAAAATCTTCAATAATCGTGATGCGGCAAGAAACCATATAAAAATTCTATATAAAAATGTTCCAGCTAAAGGTTATATAAGGATTATGTTAGTTACTGAAAAACAATACAATAAGTCAATAATAATTATAGGTGGTAAAAGCAACCAAGAAGAAGTGCTTACAATAAATCCATTTGTTATTATATGAAAGGGGTAAAATGCACAAACTAAAAATTGAATCGAAGAAAAATGTTTTCGAATTTATTTTTGATAAGCATAAAATAATCATTGGTGATAATTATAAAAGGAGATTTGAAATTATCAATTCAATTAGGTGTTTTTTTAATAAAATTTCTAAAACAGAATACAGTTCAATTAAGAATTTTAAGAATAATATTTACTTAAATGAAAATTATTTAGAGAGTAGACGACATTATTTCTTTGAACTTGGAATAGGATTTGAATTATCGAGCGATTTAAAACTAGGGAGCAAGTCAATTCTGCTAAAATATTTAGAAGTCGTATTCGAAGGAATAGAATTTTTTGATGATGTTAGTAATGTTAATAGGTTACTTGACATATTTATTAAAGAATTTTTTGAAGAAGAAAGTGGATTTGGTAATTTAACATTAAATGTTGATGTCCAACCAATAAATGCCAAAACTCTAATTAAAATGCTGGAGTTATGTTTTTTAAAAGAATGTTTTATAACAAATGAGTCTGATTTAACATATGAAGATAATATTCTCATGCAATTAGAAATGATAAATAAAATTTCTATTTTGTCGAAAGAAAAAGAAGTTTTTGCCATTATTAATGTTCCTTTGCTAACGAAAAAGATTTATGAAAAAATATGTGAACTAGAAAAAGGTGTTGCTTTGGTGTTTATTGATTTTATTGAGAAAGATAACTTTTTAAGTATGAATGAAGTATATTTATTAGATAGAATTGAAATTGACCTTATGAATGAAGAAGAGCTATTTGAACTACAAATGAATCATGAAAAAAACTTAAGCTTAGAGCAATTGAGAAAAGATTTGTTTGTACAATGTGATAGATTTATAGCTAATGACTACAATATAGACGAATAAATTAAACGTTTACTAAATAACTTCAAATATGTTATAATGTATTTGAGGTTTTGCTACCCTCAGAATTTTTGCTATGTAAAGACTCATATTTTATTTTCTCCTTTATCTTAAGGGTTTTGCTACCCTCAGAATTTTTGCTATGTAAAGACAGTTA
>JAAYBG010000001.1 GCA_012718985.1 Acholeplasmataceae bacterium | reverse complement strand
CGCTACGATTGTTACTTTCTTCGTAGGAAACAAACCAAAACCATTCCGTGTTGTTTATGATGGTGTTGTCAAGTCTTTTTCAGCAATGTCATTGTTAATGGGGGTAGGTATGTTTGTTCAAATACTGACCTTAAATGGGGCACGAGGATATTTTGTGGTCAATGCATTGAGTTTGCCTGATGCTTGGCAATATGTTGGCATTGCTATTACCTTGCCGATTTTTGGAGGAATCAGTGCTTTTGCATCGGCATCGATTCTTGGTGGACCATTTGTTATGGCTCTTTTAGCATCAAATGAAATCGTCGTTGCTTCTGCACTTTCATTGATGGCGGCTTTAGGTGAATTCTTACCACCAACTGCAATGTCAGCGACCTTCGCTAGCAATGTTGTCGGCGAAGAAAAACATCTGAACATTACAAAGGCAGCCTTGATTCCTCTTGGAGTTTGTTTAGCCTATGCTATGATATTTATCATTTTCATAGCTAAAATATGGTAGGTGATAGAATGCTAACTACAATAATTACTATTTTATACCTTGCTCTAATTGCAATTATTTGTATTATGGTTGTTATTTACGTTTATAAAACTGAAAAAATTACTGAAAAAATTACAGGAGCAATCATTTTAATTTTATTTATTTTAAGATTGCTGTTGATTAAGTAGGTGGAAGATGAAATTGACTAGAAAAACAAATATTATCATTTCATCGTTATTGTTACTACTGACCCTTCTTTTAACAATCATCAGTGGCTTCGATTTTAAGCGGTTTGCTGATTACGAAACGGAGTTTATTCTTCGCGAAAACGTGATTACCCGAGTTGAAAAATTCAGTCAATACTCTCCCAAATTAGCGAATACCGTTGGCGATAGCAATATTTATGTTATTGAAGGCGAAGAACTAGGTCCTAGTGTGTTGATTATTGGCGGAACTCATCCCAATGAACCAGCGGGTCAGTTAACAGCAACCTTACTACTGGAAAATATTACGGTAACGAAAGGAACTGTTTATATTATTACCGAAGCGAATAAAAGTGCGTTTACCCATTCACAACCTCAGGAAGCATCCACGATGTATTATCACATTGCAACTGCAAATGGAGAAAGAACCTTTAAATTCGGTTCCAGAGCGACCAATAATACGGAACAATGGCCTAATCCTGAGATTTATGTCCATCGCCCATCGGGGCAAAAACTGTCTAATATTGATACCCGTAATCTAAATCGGGCATATCCTGGTTGTGAAGATGGTACTTATACAGAAAAAGTTGCGTATGCAATCACACAATGCATTATTAAAAACCATATTGATGTGACGATAGATTTACATGAAGCATCACCAGAATATCTAACAATCAATGCGATTGTTGCTCATCAGCGAGCAACATCAGTTGCTGCTAAAGCTGCATTTAAGATGGATATGGAAGGGGTTTTAATTTCCGTAGAGGCTTCCCCACCCAATCTTCATGGCCTATCCCATCGTGAATTGGGCGATTTCACCGATACGTTAGCGTTTCTCTGTGAGACTTCGAATGCCTCACAAGGAAAAATCAGGGGTAAATTTACGGAAGATTTAATTATTACTGGCGATGATAAATTCTATCAACAAGCGAATAAATTGGGAGTATTGTACGCTGCTCCAGTGGATATTAATGAGCGAGTAGCTCGTCATACCCTGTCTATTCTTTCTATTCTCCAAGCATATAATGATATTTATGGAGATGGGGAATTGGGAAAATTCATTATTAATCATGTGCCAGATTATGAGGACATTATAAATAACGGTATTGGTCATTATTTATTAGATTCATTATTGTAAAGGAGGACATATGAAAAAAATATTTTTACTAATTTTTACTCTAACATTAATTTTTGGACTTGTTGGTTGTAAACCAAAGGAAGAAGAACAAAAAGATGAAAAACCCAACGTAGAGTTGGATTTGGACTTGAGTGCTGATTTTGCTGGCCTATGCAAGGATCGAAAAGTATATTTAACAACCCTAGGCCAAAGCGATATCGACACCGTGATTAACATTATCGAAGCGGCCTCAGAAGCAATCCCGGTGAATGAAATTAATCATGGCAATGAGGCGTTGATTAACGCTGTCAGTCGCAAAAACGATTTGGTCGCTGGTGAAGTAGCTAAAGATGGGGATAAATTACCTGTTGTTTTGTTGGTGACAGGTTCATCTGGAAAAGGCTTAGGCGCTGCAGGTACTAATTGGGAAGCGGAAAAAGCCCGCGGAGAGGCTTTTGCTATAGCTGCTGATAGCAATCAGATGGTTTTAATCGTCCTTCATGTGGGGGGCGAAGCACGACGAGGAACAACGACAGATCCTATTCTAAATGCGGTTTGCCCTAGTGCTCGTTTGCTCTTGGTTGTTGAGGGAGGAAACTTTGATCAATACTTTACCAATTCTGCTGATGAATACAACGTTTCCTTATATTTATATTCTCGTCAAGCAAAAATGGTGTCGGCATTTAAAACGCTATTCAATATTAAATAAGCATTTGCACTATGAAAAGGATTAGAGAGCTTATTTGGGGGTTGATCAGTCTTTTGTTGATTGTAAGCTGCTCAGCTTGTAAATCAGTTGAAGAAGAACCAGAGAATCTTGTCACCAAAACAAGCTATGAAATTCTCGCTTCAACCATATATGAAACGACCGTTTATGTGTTTACAAGCAACCTTCCTGGTCCAACAGTGATGATTGTTGGCGGAATTCATGGCGATGAAATTGCTGGTTGGCAAGTAGCACAAACATTAGTGACAAAAGATGATTACCGAGGAAAAGTTATTATTATTCCCAAAGCGAATATCTTAGCGACGACTTTACAAAAACGATACCCAGGTCAAGAGACCAAAGGGGTTTATCAAGGAATCAGCTATAGCGATTTAAATCGTGTATTTCCTGGGAAGATTGATGGAACAATCACGGAGCAAATCGCTTATGCCATCATTGAGGAAGTAGAAAAATATCAACCAGATTATATTGTTGATCTTCATGAATCAAGAAGAAGCTATGCAGATAAAAAAAGTCCTTTGATTGGCGATGAAATTATTTATGGAAATTCAAAAAGCACATTTTTTGCTTATGATATGGTTGATTTATTCAACAAGGAATATCTTGCAGTAGGAGATATTAAATTTGCAGTTGATAATAGCGCACCAATGGGAAGTTTTAATAATTATTGTGGCAATAATTATGAAGCAATTGTGTTGACAATTGAGACAAATCGTCAATTAAATTTATCGAGAAGAATCGAACAACAACTAGCTTTTATTGAGATTCTTTTTAAACTGGCGAAGGAAAACAAGAGTTGAAATTTATTTGGCATTTTCAAAAAAATAACTTTAGAAGGGAGAAAAAATGAATTTTAAAAAATTATGTTTATTGATTGGCTTAGCAATCATTTCCATGTTTGTTGTCGCTTGTAATAAAGAAAAAGAAAGCGATGCAACCCCAATCATCGATGTCCTTAATCAAGGGAAGAACAACGATAACGTAATTGTTGAAGGTGTTGTCTATGGTGTTCTAACAAATGGTTTCTATGTAGCTGATTCAGCTCAAGGAAAAATCTTTGTCATTATGGGAAATGAATGGACTAAGAATGTTACTGATGGTGACAAAGTTAGAATCAAAGGACAATTTAGTTATGTTTCTCATTTCCCACAGATCAAGAATGTTGAAGAGGTAACCACCTTGAGTAGTGGTAACTCATCATTTGTATCTTTGGCACCAAGTAGTGTCACCGAAATCAATGCTCTTGATGCGACAGCGAAGACAGGTAGTTATGCTAATTTATATCAAGTGACAGGAATTGTTTCTAAAACAGCAGCTGGAGTTTACCAAATTTCTGATGATGAAGGAAATAAGTTGTTTGTAAATGATGGTTCAAATACAGAGGCTTTGGCAGCTAAATTAGATCAAAGAGTAAAATTATCTGTGATTACTCACAAAATCAGCGTTTCTGATAATGTTTGGATTGTTTCTTTCACGGGTACTGCAAGTGATATTGTTGATGATAAATTAACATTTGCTAGTATCAAGCAATCAGCATTAACTTATATTAATTCAGTTGTTCCAAGTGAAATTTATGGAGCACTAGTATTACCAACTGCTCATCCTACTCAAGCTTATATCGCAATATCTTGGGATGTAGTAGCCAATGACTATGTAAGCATTGATGCGACAACAGGATTGGTAACGGTAAAGATTGATAGTGTTGATCATGACATCACGTTCAAATTGACAATTTCTGATGGTGTTGAATCAGAAACAATGGATTATGTCATTACTTCAAAAGCAATTGTTGAACGAAGTGTAGCACAATTATTCTCTGATACACCAAAAGTCGAAATGAGTGTGGTGATCGTTCGCGGACTTGTTGTAGGAATCGCTCGCAATCAATCAGAAAGTCTTCGTTCTTACATCATAAAAGATATGAAAACACAGGAAACTATCACCGTTGATTTTGGAAAAGCTGGCGATGGAGTCATTTTAAATACGGATGAACAATTTAAGAAAGTCGAAGTTGGTGATGAAATCCTTGTAACAGGAAAATTCCGTATCGCTAGTCGAACTACGATAATGAATGTCTCTCAATTACAAGTAGTATCGAAAGACAATCCTTATAGCCATGATTATCAAAATGCCTTAACATTAGATAGTTCAACAGCATATTTAGAATTGGCAAATAACTATGATGCTTATGCAAATAAATTAGTAAAATTTGTCAATCCATTTATGAATTATTCTACATCGAGCACACCGGCAGTAACAAATTGGGTTCGCTTGGGCTACGACGCGACTAGTGGTGATGCTGGTCATGGTTCAGGAACAAATGTTCATTATTTTGCTTTCTTAATCGCTGCACAAAATGAATCATTGGGTAGTGATATCTGGCATACAATGTATGAAATTCCATTCTATAATGCTGGAGCGAAACAATTTGGTGTAACTATTTACGCTTATGCTTTATATGTTTCCGATACATATTTCGCTTTTGTGATTCCTGATTGGGATTGCTATCAAGTTTCTGGTGTTGATGCGATTAATGTTGCTTTATCGCAATCGCTACCGACAACAATTGAAAATGGAACAATTAGTTTACTAACTACTCATGAACTTGTTGAAGGAAAGGTAACTTGGACTTCATCAAATGACAACGTGATTAATTCTTTAACGGGAAAAGTGACAGAAGTTAATGAAAATACAGAAGTTATCTTAACAGCAACATTCAAATATCAAGGAACAACTTATACACGTGATTATAAGGTATCGGTACTAAAGGCAAAGGCAATGTCAGTAACTGAACTACTAGCTTCAGGTGGCGATAAGCAAGCCGTAAAAGTTAGCGGTACAATTATCGGCTATGTTTCTGATGGTAACACAGTCGATACCAGATTAGGTGTTGTAATCCTAGATAATGAAACGGGTAAGACAGTAATGGTCAACGGGTTAAGCAGTTTAGGTGGTACCTATGGGGCATACTTAGATAGTGCTGGCAATCTACTGGCAATAGGCGATGAAATTCTTGTTGTTGGTACTTATTATTTAAATACTCCAGCAATTGGTAATGGTCCAGAGCAAACCGGTCGTAATTATATTGAAGTTACTGCGGATAGCACGATAACTTTATTAGGAAAAACAGAAAATATCAATTACCAAAATGTTTTAGTGGTAACAAATCATGAAGAAATGCAAGCCCTTGCGGATAATCTAATTTATGGAACAATCATTAAATTAGTAGGTACAGAAGAAAATCCATTATTCTTAGGTGGTTCTTCATCGAAATTGCCATTTAATATCAAACTATTCTATAATAAAAAAGCAGTTGATAACAATGGTACAAAATACAATGGTAAGATCTTCTCATTGAAGAGCGATGTCAATGAAGCCAATGCTGGTAGTGAATGGTACAATGCGATGTTTAATATTCCTACAGCCTTTGTTGGTCCTACTGAAGCAAATCCATCGATTTTGGTTACTGGAGAACTTTATGTTGTCCTTGGATACACAACAGGTACTTATTACCAGATGAGTATTATCAATGTTAGAAATTGCACGATGTCAAGAGTTTTAACATATGAACAATTAACAGACTTGTTTGCTAATACTTTCCCATCGACAGTTGTTTCTCAAAGTACGGATTTTGCTTTGCCAACAACGCATAATAAAGTTGTCGGTTCAATTACCTGGACTTCAGAAAACAATACATTGATTAATCCATCAACATGGGCAATCGGTACAGTTGCTACAAGTACAGAAGTAAAATTAACAGCTTCGTTTACCTATGATGGTCAAGTACGTGCATACGAACACACAGTAACAGTATTACCAGTTCCGGCAGCAGCACCATTGTCTGTATCTAAGGCGTTAGAAGAGGGTGTTGCCGGTATGAGCTTAGGTATTACAGGTATTATTGCCGCTTATCATGCCGATGGTAACACTAGTGGCATATTGCGAGGAATTGTTTTGATGGACGAAGTTACTCATCAAACAATCTTAATCGATGGTATGGAACTAGTAGGAACCAGTACACATGGTAAATATCAAGCAACTAATGGTAATTTATTGGCTATCGGTGATAAGGTTGTGATTGAGGGAGCTACTTTCGCAATATCAGGTAAACGTCAAAGCGTTGAGGTTGCTGCAACTTCAACAGTTACGGTTTCAAGTTCGAACAATACAATCACTTGGGATGTTGAGCAAGCAATCACCATCTCTACAAACGCTCAAATGCAGGAATTCGCGAATAATTTGCAATTTGGAAAATTAATTAAATTTGTAGGTACGGCTGAAAATCCAATTTGCACAGGTGGTTCATCATCAAAACTTCCTTTTAATATCAAAATATTCTTTAATAAAGCTGCTGTTGATAATGATGGTACAAAATACAATGGCAAAATATTTGCATTGAAGAGCGATATCAATGAATTTAATGCTGGTAACGATTGGTGGAAAACTTTATTTGGCTTTACTGCAGCATTTGTAGGTCCTAAAGATGCTGTTGGTCCAATCAAGTTCACTGGTACACTATATGTGGTTTTATCAGCAGAAACTTCAACTTATTATCAAATGGCAATTGTCAATCTTCCATCTGCAAGTTTAACTCGATTAAATAATTAAAATAACCTTACAATAACTATGCCATGCGTAAGTTTTTGCCACAACTTAATTTACGCATGGCATTTTCCTAATCTTTTGTCGATTGAAAAAAAACACAATTATGGTATAATCAATTATGTGCGATTAGTGATCACTAAATAAATTCAGTTCTTTATTTCGTGATTAGTGATGGCAATGAAGAGGTGATTTCCGTGTATCGAAAAGTCAATCTAGTATTCCTGTTGATGATGTTAATCATTGGATTGGCGGGCTGTACAAAAAATAGCGACATTCCTAGTGATGATGAATGGGTATTTGCCATTCCCGAAGAGTATCGGGGGATTATGGAGGATAAAAAAGTTTACATTACTTCGATTGGCCAATCGATCGATATTGAGAATTTTATGATCAATATTGTCCACTTTGCGGAAGAAGAAAAATACGATTTTAACTATGTGTATGACACCGAGTTAAAAGCAAGTGAAGTTGAATCTTCTTCAATCGTCTTTTTGATTGTCGGTTGTAGCATCAAAGCGATGAGCGATGCGGGGATTACCGTTAACTCTGAACTAGCCCGGGCTGAAGAATTTGTTTCCTTAAAAGAGCGAGGAAAAATTACCTTGATATCTTGGCATCTCGGGGGGATGTCGCGACGAGGTACGACATCAGATCGATTGATTGAACTTGTTTTTGCGGCTTCTGATATTAATATTTTTGTAAAGTCGGGAAACAGTGATGGATTACTCGCAAAGATATCGATGGAGAATGAAGTCGCTATGTATCAAATTGCAACAATTAGTGCAGTAACAGAACCTTTGATGTTTCTTTTGGCATCTGATTAGGAGAACTTATGAATTTTATCGAAATTATGACGGTCACACTCGGTGTTTTGTATCTCGGATACGTCGTTTTTGAACGTCTCTACTTTATTAAAATCAGAAAATCATTTAAACATGTGATTCATGTCAATGGTACTAGGGGGAAAAGCACAACAGCGAGATTAATCGACGCAGGGTTACGCGAATGTGGCTATCGAGTGTTTAGTAAAACAACGGGTACGATTCCAACGATGATTAATACCAGTAATCAAGAAGTGGAAATTAAACGCTATGGATTGGCTAATATTCGTGAACAATATAAGATGATGGCTAAAGCCTATCGAGAAAAGGCGGAGATATTGGTCATTGAATGCATGGCAGTTAATCCCGAACTACAATACTTAACGCAACATCGAATGTTGAATGCAGACATCACCATTATCACCAATGTTTTGCTTGACCATATCGGAGATATGGGGTCAAATCGCGATGAAATTGCAGATGCTCTGGCAAATACGATTCCTCATCAAGGCTATTTGGTAATTGCTGATGAAGAGTATTATAAAAAATATTCGCGCAGAATAGGAAATGATGAGGTAAAAATTGTCGTTGCTGAAGATAAATTTCACGAAGATCAATTAGCTACTTATAAAAATAATCTCAATCTCGCTTGGGCGATAACGGATATTTTATCCTTGGATAAGGATAGCTATTTGAAAGGAATGAAAAAGTATTACCGAGATCCCGGTGCATTTAAAATTTTTCGTTTGGAAAATACTGTCTTTTTAAATGCTTTTTCGGTTAATGACCCAACCTCTACTTATAAAGTATATCAAGATGTGATACAAAAATTTACTGCTGATAAAATAACTGTTCTTTTAAATACTCGTAATGATCGTCCGACTCGTACCATTCAGAGTTTACATTTACTAGGGGATTTGACCTTTAAAAAATTGTTGATTTGCGGTTCGAATAAACCTTATGTGAAACGATTCATTCGCAAGCATTATCCGAAGATGGTTGTTGAAGAGGTTAAAAAGATAGAGGATTTGCAAAAAGAAGAAGTGATTTTTGGAATCGGTAATCTCCAGGGTATGGGGCTGAAGATTCTTCAATATTTTGAAAAAAATGGTGTTCAATATGATGATTAATATAATTATTTTAGGAATTATCGTTAGTATTATCTTCTATGAAATTACAGATATTTCTCCAGGGGGAATCGTGGTTCCCGGACTCATGGTGATGTATGTCAATCAGTTCGACAAAATGGTTTATACGGTAATCGTCGCCATTATTACCTATTTGGTGGTGAAATTCATTTCTCGCTACTTGGTAATTTTTGGGAAAAGACGTTTTGTCATTTTGATTTTGGTCAGTATCTTAATCAATTTTTTGTTGCAACTACTATTACATTCTTTTTCGATTAATTTATTGAATATGTCGATTATTGGATATAGTATCGCTGGTATTATTGCCAATGATATGTATAGACAGGGGATTAAACGAACAATTCCTTCCTTAGCCATTGTCATCGTTGTGTTAGAATTAATCATTATTGTCTATCAACAACTAGGAGTATGAGATGAAAAGGCATCCTAATTATGTTGATTATTTTTTCTATATTTGGGCATTATTATTAATTGTCGCTCTTTTATTTACCAAATCGAGCGTTACTGAGGATAAATGCCGTTATTATGATGAAAAAATTGCGGCATCAAGATTGGCTAAAACAGCAATGGAAGAAATAAAAGCATACAAAGAAGAGTGTAACATTCCCCTAGCAACAGAGGATACCTACCAATCGGGAATGATCGGTGATCGTTATACAGTCATTACAACAACATTAGGAAACTTGCAATCAAAGAAAACATCAGTGAATCCCAATTTTGCCGCGGTCATTATTGATATGTTCAAAGAGGCTGAAATTAAACCTGGAGATGAAGTTGCCATGATATTTTCAAGTTCATTTCCGGCCCTTAATCTTTGTGTTATGGCGGCAGCTGAGGTGTTTAATTTAAAAACTTGTGTGATGATTTCGCTTGGTGCTTCTAGTTATGGAGCCAATGATCCCGTTTTTACGTATTTGGAAATGGCAGAACATCTAAAACAAGAAGGATATTTTACTAAAAATATTGATTATGTTTCTTTAGGGGGCGAATCAGACTTAGGAACAGAATTTCCTGAAGATATTCGCAATCAATTGTTGCAAAGGATAGAGGAGAGTTCCGCTGAGTTAATTTATATCGAAGATTATGTTACCAATATCGACAATCGATTAGAAAAGATTACCAAAAAACTTCCCAATGTTCGGGCATTGATTAACGTTGGCGGAAATTTAGTTTCTATGGGAAAAGATGAAGAGAGTTTTTCTGAGAAAAACGGATTGATTTTTCCAACCTATATCAAAAGCCGTTTAAATCGTGACTTTACAAAAATAGGGTTAATCGACCGATTTCTGGATAGGAAAATACCGATCATGCAAATGTTGAATATCAAGGGTTTAGCCTTAGAATATGGACTACCTTACAATCCGCCAGTAATTCCTGAAGTTGGCGATGGTGATGTATACTATGAAGCACAATATGGTTTGACAGTTCCTTTTATTGCCTTAGGAATATCGGTGATATTACCGGGATTATATTATGGTTATCGGAAGAAATATTTGATTTTATAGAAAAGAGGAAGAACAATGAAGGAATTAATCTATTTTGTTGAAGATGATGAAAATATTGCTGAGTTACTGGAAGCGACTCTTTCGCTAAATGGCTATCGAAGCAAAGGTTTTTTTGAACCTCTGGCGATGTTGAAAGACTTGGCAACTACCAAACCAGATTTAATTATTCTTGATTTAATGCTTCCCAATATGAATGGATATGACGTTTTGAAGTATATGAAGAAAAACGATAATTTGGCCGATATTCCTGTGATTATCCTCTCGGCAAAATCATCAGAATTGGATATTGTAAAGGGTTTGGATTTGGGCGCTTCTGATTATATGACAAAGCCCTTTGGAATACTGGAATTATCTTCACGAATCAAAGCTAATTTAGGGAAAATGGTGAAAAAGAGCGGAAATGAAGATTTATTAGTAGTCAGAGAATTACAATTGGATGAATCAAAACATCAATGTACCTTGCGAGGTGAAATCGTAAAATTGACTGTAACAGAATACGAAATCGTAAAAGTCTTGATGAAGAATAAAGGGGTTGTCATGACGCGTAATAAACTACTAAATATGATTTGGGGATACGAAAACTTAGCAGAGACAAGGACTTTAGATATGCATATCAAATCAATCAGAGAAAAATTTTCTAAAGTAACGATGGATATTTATATCGAAACAGTAAGAGGAATTGGGTATATCATTAATTAAAAAGGAGAAAAAGTATGGGTGATCAACTTGTCAGGCGTAATCTTACCATAAATATAATCAGCTTAATTTTATTTTTCTTCCTATCGCTTTATATCACTTCCTATTACAATCGGAAAAATTTGGAGGAAAATCTGATTAATATTTCCTCTATTTTGAATAAACAAATCAAAGATAGTACTACAGAAGAAGAAATCGTAGCGATTGTTGATCGTTATACGCAAGATCAGACCTGGATTAAAATCGTTGTTGCTAATAGCTTAGGCTCAATAGTAATCGATAGTACTGATGATAGTATGAGTGAAGTCGTTGCAACAAAGCTGACAGAAAAAGAACTTTCATATGTCGATGAAGTAAAAGAGGACAAAAGGGTTTATATTATCGCAGAAGAACTATACTTTATTAGCAAAATAAATGAAGACATCATTGTCAGGACGGCGATTGCTGTTCAAGATAACAAAAGCTATATTTTAAATAGTGTCTTTTATATGCTAATACTGATTATTTTTGTTCTCGTCATCGATATTTATTCTTCACGAAAAACGAGTTCGGTGATTGAAAATGCCTTTTCGATGATTAGCGATAATCTAAGAACGATGAACAGTGGAGAATACCAGCAAATCGACACCCATCATAAGTTTTATGAAGTGAGTGAAGCGCTAGAAAATATCAACGAGATTAATAAAAGCATTTATGCCTATATTTCTGAAATCAGCAATGAGCGCGATAAGGTAAATTTTATCGTCAACAATATGCAACAAGGATTAATGATTTTAAGTGAAAACAAAGAATTGCTGATTATTAATCAATACGCTTGTCGATTGTTGAAAATAGAGTGCTGGGAAAATAAACCCAATGAGTTTACGAAGGTTATCAAAGATCATTATTTGATTGAGAAAATAACGAACAGTTTATTGCACCATAAGGATGAATATTTTGACTATTATAATGAGAAAACGGGGAAGGTTTATTCCTTTGTCCTAACATTTCTAACTAGCAAGTGGAACCAAAGCACAAAAGAATCCCTATTGTTGTTTATTTCTATTATCGATGTGACCGAAGAACGTAAAAACGAGGAAATCAAAGCCGAATTTATCGTCAATGCCTCTCATGAATTAAAAACACCGATTACGACGATTAGTGGTTTTTCAGAATTGATTTTAAATGGAGCAGGAAAATGCGATGAAAAAGCGAAGGAATATATTCGCCGAATTTATTTAGAGTCAACGCGAATGAAAAATACCATTGATGAATTGCTGTATTTGTCAAATTTAGAATACAAGTCAAGCACGATTTCGTTGAATGAAGATGTGAATATGGCTGATTTGGTCGAAGATGTTGTCGATAGTTATTTCGATTATGCTCGGGAAAACACGATTACAATTGAGAAAAAAACAATTGCTGTTCATATCAAAGGAAGCAAATCATTAATCAGACATTTGCTTGTCAATCTTGTTGAAAATGCGATTAAATACAATCGTGAAAAAGGAAAAGTAATCGTTGCGTTAGAAGAAGATGAAAAAGATGCTATTTTAAAAGTAATCGATACAGGAATAGGTATTGATGAAAGCAATATGAACAAAATCTTTGATCGCTTCTATCGTATTGAAGAGAGCAGAAATCGCTCGACGGGAGGAACCGGTTTGGGACTAACCATCGCTAAGAAAATTTGCATAGTCCATAAAGCGAAGATTTTTATCGATAGTAGCGTGGGGATTGGAACCACATTTACAGTAAAATTTACCAAGGAGGTAGAACAAGATGAATATATGGCATGATATCAGTCCCCAAAGAATTAGCAAAGATACCTTTGTTGTTTGTGTGGAAATTTCAAAAGGGTCTAAATTAAAATATGAATTGGATAAAGAAACGGGGAGACTAATGTTGGATCGTGTTTTGTATACTTCTACACATTATCCCAATAATTATGGTTTTATTCCTCGCACTTTGTCGGGTGATGGAGATCCACTTGATGTATTGGTTCTATGCACCGAGCCGATTGTTCCTCTTGCTTTGGTCAATGCCTATCCGATTGGGATAATTAAAATGATTGATTCGGATGAAGTTGATGAAAAAATCATTGCTATCACCGCTGATGACCCTTTACTCAATTCCTATGGCGATATTTCTGAACTTCCATCGCATATGTTTGAAGAAATTACTCATTTTTTTACCGTATATAAGGAATTAGAGGGAAAAAAGACATTTGTAAAAGAGATTTCTGGTTCTGTGGAGGCAAAGCGAATTATCGCTGAGTCGATTGAACTGTACAAACAAACCTTTCCCGATAAGCTATGAAAAATCTTCATAGCTTTTTAAATTCAATTTACAAATAATAGCTTTTTTGTTATAATGAAAAAAAAGAGGTGTTAAGATGAAATATAGTTTCCGTAACGATTATGGAGAAATAGGAAATCCTGAAATTATCAAAATACTATTGGAAAGCGCTTATGAACAAACACCAGGTTACGGACTTGATCCCTATACCAAAGCTTTAGAAATAAAGTTTAGAGAATTAACCAAAGAAGATTTAAATCTATATCTTGTGAGTGCCGGAACTCAAACCAATATGATTTTGATTGATAAGGCCTTAGAAAATTATGAAGCTGTAATTGCTGTAGATACTGGACATGTCAATGTCCATGAAACGGGAGCCATTGAGGGAAGCGGTCATAAAATCTTAATAACACCAGGAATTGATGGAAAGTTGACGCCGGAGGGAGTGCTTAAGATCCTTGAAGAACATGTTGATTTCCATATGGTGATTCCTAAGTTAGTTTATATATCGAACTCTACTGAACTGGGAACCGTTTATCGTTTAGAAGAAATACAAGCATTATATCGGTTGTGCCAGGAGAAAGGTTTGTATTTTTATATTGATGGAGCGCGTTTAGCGTCGGCTCTAGCGTCAAGTGTTGCTAATTATACCCTTGCAGATATCGCAAAATATAGTGATGCTTTTTATTTTGGTGGAACTAAAAATGGCATTTTATATGGTGAAGCATTATTAATTAAAAATAAACAATTAAAAGAAAACTTTCATTATCATTTAAAGAACAAAGGGGGAATGCTGGCAAAAAGCTATGTGGTAGCGAAAATGTTCCTCCGCTTGTTAGAAGATGATTTGTATTTGAAACATGCTCGTCATGCTAATTACTGCGCTGAACAATTAATAAAAGGTCTGGATTTATTAGCTGTTCCTCATCTTCCGCCTAATCATACCAATCAAATATTTCTCACATTAAGTAACGAAACGATTGCTCGTTTGAGTGAAGACTATAAATTCGATATTTGGTCGCCAGGAAAGAAGGAGAGCATGATTCGGTTAGTAACATCTTGGGCTACCGATATTAAAATGTGTGAAGAGTTTATTTTAGACTTGAAAAAGATTCTAAATAAATAGAATGAAAAAAATGAGTGCGTTTTCATGAAAATAGAAAATGTTTTCATGAAAAAAATATGAAAAAGTGTGTTATAATATTATCGTAGAAAGGAAGGCGATAATAATGTTAGAAAATATTCTATTAGTAATAGCGACACTAATATTGGCATTCATCAGTTTAAAAGGAATTATTTATTTAGTTACATTTCGTAATGATAACTTTAGTTATTCACGTGATGAAGAAAAGAAGGCTTGCAATTACGAAGATTATCAATATTGCGATAAATTAAAATAGTAATTTTCGTAATTACAACCAAAAACAACAATCAATTTGATTGAAAAAATATTCGCTCCTAGGTAAACTGACATCAGTTCAAACCAGGAGCCTTTTTCATTGCATTTTTTCTTTAAAAAAGTTATAATATATTAGGTAATATGAGGTAGTAATGGTGAATAAAATAAATTGTGTCATTTTTGATTTAGATGGAACTCTATTAGATACTATTGAGGACATCACAGATGCGATTAACCTAGCCTATCATAAAAATGGTTTAGCTAGTTATTCGGTGAAAGAGGTCATGTATTTTGTCGGTAGTGGTGTAGATTTGTTGGTTGAAAGGTCACTACGAGCAAGGAAATTATCGATTGATTATTTTCCTTCGATTAAAAAAGAATACCTCATCGCTTATCAAAACTGCCAAAAAAATAAAACAAAACCTTATCCGGGAATTGTGGAGACGCTTATCCATCTAAAAGATAAAGGGATAAAGTTGGCTGTCATTTCCAATAAACCTCAAATCGATACGGAAAAAGTGATTGAATACTATTTTCCTCAAGGACTTTTTGATTTGGTAGTTGGAGCGACTAAAGATACCCCCCTGAAACCGAATCCAGAAGTTGTTTTTCAAACAATGACAAAATTAAAGGTAACTAATGAAGAAACAATCTACGTAGGCGATAGCGACATTGATATGAAAACGGCAACAATGGCAAAGTTAAAAAGTATCGGTTGTACTTGGGGATTTCGGACTTTGGAAGAATTACTAAAAAATAATGCTTCTTATGTGGTTAATACTCCAGAGGAGATTATAAAGATTATTTGTTGAGAAAGGAAGAAACAACATGGATGGAATATTATTGATCAATAAAGAACAAGGTTTCACTTCACAAGATGTTGTTTCAAAAGTAAAAAAAATATTAAATTTGAAAAAAGCAG
The DNA here is from genome assembly GCA_012718985.1 of Acholeplasmataceae bacterium. Classification (GTDB taxonomy): domain Bacteria; phylum Bacillota_I; class Bacilli_A; order ML615J-28; family CAG-698; genus JAAYBG01. The sequence goes on along the minus strand of JAAYBG010000001.1, from coordinate 14,241 downwards.
GTCATGCTGGGACTTTAGATCCAATGGCTACAGGTCTTGTTGTTGTCTTGTTAGAAGAAGCAACCAAACTCTCTCCTTATTTACTGAATGAGGAAAAGGTATATGAAGCGGAGGTTACTCTTGGAATTGCTACGGATACCGAAGATAAAACAGGAACGATTGTTTCCTCAAAAACAGTCGATCGACTTGACTTAGGATACCTTGACCGAATATTAAAGGGCTTAATAGGAAAACAGGAACAAATTCCACCGATGTTTTCAGCAATCAAATCATCAGGAAAAAAATTATACGAACTGGCTCGTCAGGGAATCAGCATTCCTCGCGAAGCTCGTCAAATAGAAATACTCGACTTAAAAAGAACGAGCGAAGTTTGCTATGAAGATGGTATTGCGAAATTTTCCTTTATAACAAGAGTAACAAAGGGAACATATATTAGAACATTGTGTGCGGAAATCGGATTTAGGCTTAATTATCCAGCTCATATGAGCGCTTTGAAGCGATTATCATCGGGAAAATTCACTCTAGAACAGAGTTTTTCCTTCGAGGAACTGGTAGCGGGAAAAGTAGAAATCATCAGTCCTTTACAAGCGATGGCAGATCGAAAAATCGTAAGATTAGATGAAAAAGAATATAAAAAAGTTAAAAATGGAATGACTTTAGCAAACAAAGAAAAATTTGCAGAATGCGACTTGGTGGTATTAGAATACCAAAATAGATTGGTTGCCATATATAAGAAGGATGAAAAAGGATATAAGGCTGAACGCGTATGGAATTAATTCGGTTAGATTTAAGAAGAAAATATCGATTGGGTAAACTTGTTGCTGCTTTAGGTGTGTTTGATGGATTGCATCTAGCTCATCAAAAGCTGATTAAACGAGTAGTTGAATTAGCAAAGGAACAAAAACTGAAGAGTGCGGTCATAACCTTTGATCCTCACCCCGACTATGTTTTAAAGAAACGTCAAAATGAAGGTTATTTAACGCCATTATCAGAAAAGAAGCATTTGTTAGAGAAAATGGGAGTCGATTACTTGATTTTGATTCCGTTTAAAAAGGCCGTTAGTGATACTTCACCTCTCGAATTTGAGAATAAATATTTGAAAAAGTTTGATTTTTCCAAAATTGTCGTCGGTTATGATTATCGTTATGGCAAGCAAGGTCAAGGTACAACAGAGGATTTGAGGAAAAACTTTAATCTTGAAATTTTTGCGAAGCAAACGATGAATCATGAGCGCCTAGCTTCTGATATCATTAGGCAAGAATTGTTACAGGGAAATCTTAAAAAAGTAAATGACATGTTGGGAAGACCTTATTGTATTTCTGGAATTGTCAATGAAGGAAATCGAATCGGTCAAAGACTGGGATTTCGAACAGCCAATATTAATCTGACGGAAGAATATCAGTCATTAAAAATGGGTGTTTATGCAGTATATGTTTGGATTGACGGAAAGAAGCGGATGGGTGTTTGTAATATTGGTCATAATCCTACGGTGAAGTATTTATTAGAGCCTCGTTTAGAAGTCCATATCCTTGATTTCACAGAGGATATTTACCGAAAAAGGATTAGTGTGGAGTTCATTTCTTTTCTTAGAGAAGAAAAAAAATTTGCTAATCTGGAAGAATTAGCCAATCAGATTAAAGAAGATGTTAAAATAACGAGAAGGTTATTAGGTGAGTAGATATGGTAATTGCAATTATTGGAGCGATGGCAATCGAAATTGAATATTTCCTTCGTGAAATCGGCTATAAAGAAAAAATAGTAAAGAATGGTTATTCATTTTGGTTGAGCGAATATGCAAATAAGCAAATTATCATCGCATCTTCCGGAGTAGGAAAAGTCGCAACAGCGATATTATCAACAACTCTGGTGAATTTATTTCCCAAACTCGATTTAATTATTAATATTGGTGTAGCCGGAGGAGTGAAGGGGAAAACGAAGATTGGTGATGTGGTCACTTTTGCGAAATATGCTTATTATGATGCGGATGCCACTCATTTCCCTCAATATGTCCATGGTCAAATTCCTGGATATCCTGCATATTTTGAAGGAAACTCGGAGTTTTTAAATCTATGTAAAGAATTCACCGGCCAAATTCAAATCGGAATGGTTCTTACTGGAGATTTGTTTTTTACTGATCAAGAGGCAATTGAAGCAGTCATCGCGAAACATTTTCCTTTAGACAATGTCATTTCTCTGGATATGGAATCGGCTGCTTTTGCTCAGAGTTTTAATCATTTAGGTTTTCCTTTCGCTAGTTTACGGGTTATCTCCGATATCATTGGTGGACTAAGTGATGAATATGAAAAAAACCTGGCAATTTGCTCAGAAAAAGCTTGCCAATACTTACTTGCCATTTTGAAAAAGATGTAAAAAAGTGATTTACTTATTTACTAAGATATGTTATAATATGTAAGTCCTAGTACTCTGAGTAACGAATCTCCAACGTTTATCTGGGTTCTTGGCTAAAATATAATTATAGGAGGACAAAATTATGTCATGTATTACAAAAGAGCAAAAAGCTGAAATTATTGCTAAGTTTGGGAAAAAAGAAGGCGATTCAGGTTCGACTGAAGTTCAAATTGCCATTCTTACAGCAGAAATCAATCGTTTGAATGAACATTTAAAGGATCATATTCACGATTATCATTCTGGAAGAGGATTATTGAAAAAAGTTGGTCATCGTCGTAATTTATTGAATTATTTAAGAAATAAAGACATTGCTCGCTACCGTGAATTAATTAAAGAATTGAATTTGAGAAAGTAATAAAGAAGAAGGGGTATTATGTACTATTGGCTTTATACACCAAGGTTATTATGCCCTTTTAATCATAAAGGAGATATAAAATAAATGGTTGAAAAAAGAGTGTTTGAGTATGCACAGGGATCCAGAAAGTTTATTGTAGAAGTTGGAGAATTAGCCAAACAAGCCAATGGAGCTGTGCTAGTTAGATTTAATGATACAGCTGTTTTATCAGCTGCTGTATTTAGTGATAAAACAGGAACCGGGGATTTCTTTCCTTTAACGGTACTGTATCAAGAAAAATTATATGCAGCAGGTAAGATTCCTGGTGGATTTTTAAAACGGGAAGGACGCCCAACAGAGTTAGAGACATTGACATCGAGATTAATTGATCGCCCGATTCGTCCCTTGTTTGCAGAGGGATTCCGTAATGAAGTTCAAGTTATTAACACGGTATTAAGTGCCAATCCTGATTGCTCTAGTCAAATGGCGGCGATGTTAGGAGCTTCATTATCATTGATGATTTCCGATATTCCTTTCAACGGACCTATTGCTGGTGTTATTGTTGGTCGTGTAGATGGAAAATTAATCATCAATCCAACAGCAGCAGAACTGGAAGAATCAGACATTAATTTAATTGTAGCAGGTACAGAGGATGCTATTAACATGGTAGAAGCAGGAGCAAAAGAGGTTTCTGAAGAAGAAATGTTAGAAGCTCTACTATTTGGTCATGAAGAAATCAAACGTCTTGTTGAATTCCAAAAATCGGTTCAAAAAGAAATCGGAAAAGCCAAAGTCGAAGTCGAATTGCGAGTAGTTCCAGAAAATATTAATAAACTTGTTCGTTCGATGGCTGAAAAAGATCTTTTAAATGCAGTTGTCATTGAAGACAAATTAGAAAGATATCGCCGTATCGATGAAATCAATGAAAAAGTAGTTGATGAATTAACTGAAAAATGGAAAGATGAAGATGATTTAGAAGAGAAAATCAGTTTTGTCAATGAAGTTTTGGAACATATTGTTGCAATGGAGGTTCGACGTTTAATTACTCAAGACAAGGTGCGACCAGATGGACGTCGTGTTGATGAGATTAGACCGCTTTCTTCTCGCGTTGATGTTTTGGAAAGAACGCACGGTTCAGCACTATTTACTCGTGGCCAAACCCAAGTATTGAGTGTTGTTACTCTGGGAGCATTGGGAGAATTCCAAATCATCGATGGCTTAGGAGTAGAAGAGGGAAAACGTTTCATGCATCATTATAATTTCCCTGCTTATAGTGTAGGTGAAGTAGGACGCTATGGTTCACCAGGACGTCGAGAAATCGGCCATGGTGCACTAGGAGAACGTGCTTTATTGCAAGTAATTCCAAGTGAAGAAGAATTCCCTTATACTATTCGTGTTGTTAGTGAAGTATTGGAATCCAATGGTTCATCAAGTCAGGCATCTATTTGTGCTGGAACAATGGCGCTAATGGCTGCTGGTGTTCCTATAAAAGCACCTGTTGCAGGAATTGCTATGGGGTTAATTTCTGATGGTAAAAAATATACCATTCTCACTGATATTCAAGGAATGGAAGACCATTATGGCGATATGGACTTTAAAGTTGCCGGTACTAAAAATGGTATTACTGCATTACAAATGGATATTAAGATTGCCGGTATTGATGCAAAGATTTTAAAAGAAGCACTAGCACAAGCAAAAGTAGGAAGAATGACTATTTTAGGACACATGCTTGCGACAATTCCAACTTATCGTGATGAATTAAGTCCATTTGCACCAAAAGTATTATCATTCAAGATCGATCCTGATAAGATTCGTGATGTTATCGGTTCTGGTGGTAAGGTGATTACCGAAATTATCAAAGATTGCAATAATGTTAAGATCGATATTGAACAAGATGGTCGAGTTTTCATTATGCATAATGAAAAAGAATGGATTGATAAAGCGGCACAAATTATCAAAGACCTAACAAGAGAAGCAGAAAAAGGCAAATTCTATACGGGAAAAGTAGTTCGCATTGAAAAATTTGGTGCTTTTGTTGAACTATGGAAAGGTTGCGAAGGATTACTTCATATTTCTAAAATATCAAGAGAAAAGATTGATAAAGTGGAAGATGTATTACGAATCGGTGATGAAATTACCGTTTGTGTAATCGGGATTGATGAAAAAGGTCGCGTAGATTTAAGCACTAAAGAAGGTATGGAAAAAGCTAATAACTCTGAAACAGCTAGTAAAGATAAAGAGGATAAGAATTCTTCTCGTAAATTTAGGCCTAGAGATAAAAGACAATTTAAGAAAAAAGAAGAATAAAATTTTTTGTGATAGAACCAAGTTCTATCCTTTTTTTATTAGAAAATGGTGGTTAAGAAAAATAAAAAATGACTTTCAACTTTACAGAATGAGCATTATATGGTATACTTATTGAGTATTCGGGTAATCGAGCGGTTATGACCGTTAGGAAAGTCCTTGCTAGCACTGGCTGAGATGCCAGTAGTGTTTATGCCTAATGAAAAAATAAATTAGGGCACTAGAGATAGTGACGGCAAAGCTGACCCTGAAATGGCAATGCTTTATAAAGTGCCACAGAGACGAGTAATTCGGAAACGAAGGAAATGGAACGGGTAAACCCCTTAAGCTAGAAACCCAAATTTTGGTAGGGGAACTTTCAATGAGGAATAAAACTCAGCGAAGGCGAAGTTATCTTCGAGATAAATGATTACCGCCAAGAGTAATCTTGGTACAGAACAAGGCTTATAGAATACAATCTTATAAAAAATCCTTAAGGATTTTTTTCATATCTGGTGAATCTATGGAAGAAAATGTAGTACAATCAAAAACTGTCTTAAAAAACAAAAATTATATGTTGTTATTTATTGGTACATTAGTATCTAATATGGGAGCAATATTTTATAATTTCGCCATCGGTTTATACATTTTATCATTGACTGGCAACAATGCAGCTATTCAAGGATTCTATTTAGGATTATGTGGAATAGTGTTTTTAGTGTTTACACCAATTGGTGGTGTAATTGCTGATCGGAAAAATAAAGTAAAAATCGTCTATGGGACGGATTATATTCGTGGAGTTCTGATTATTATTTCAGCAATTTCGATTTATTTTCTTTCGAAAACAGAACACAATAAGGGAATATTAACAATCATTTTCATCATGGGAGTAATTTTAAATATCATTTCTGCTATCTTTAATCCTGCTTCAGGGAGCTTGGTTCGTTTTTTGGTGAAAGAAGATCAATTCTTACAGGCAAATGCCTATTTCAATAGTCTTCATAGCTTTCAAGGGATTGTGGGAATGATTTTAGCGGGCGTGATGTATTCCTTATTCAAGGAAAATATTCACTGGCTGTTGATTATTGTTGGTATCTGTTATATTTTATCGGGTGTTTCGGAAATGTTCATTCGTTATCAATATGTAAAAAGTGAGAATAATTTGACTATTCAATCAGCCTTTACCGATTTTATTGAAGGATTGAAGCATTTGCGAACAAAAAAAGCAATCCTATCTTTAATTATGGGGATTTTGTTTTTAAATTTCTTTTTAACTCCTTACTTCAATAGTCTTTCTTATTTCGCAAATGCCTATTTAATGGGGAAAGAGTATCTATTGTCAGCTTTTATTACTCCGGAAATGTGGGTATCTATCCTAGGGGCTACCGTTTCTGTTGGATCTTTAATCATGGGAATCATCATCGGTAATCGTAAGAAACAAATGAAATATGGTCTGACAGTCCGTAACAGTCTGATTATCTTTTGCTTTGTCTATATGATTATGGTTGCTGCATTTTACTTGTTTGCTGAAACAGATCAATTAAAGATATATTTAATCATCTTAACAATTTGTTCATTTCTCCTTGGATTGGTAATGGTAAATATTAATGTACCGATTAATACGGTCATTTATCGGGATATTGAAAAAGAACAATTGGCGAAAGTAAATAGTTTAACTAGTGTCGGTTCAATGGGATTAACACCAGTTGCTGCTTCCCTTGGTGGAGTTCTTATCAACAACTTCGGACTAGGAACTTTATATGTAATTTGTGGGCTTGGTTTTTTTGTGACTACGGTTTTTATTAGTTTAAATAAAAAAACAGTCCAATTGTAAGGGGGTAAAGAGATGTTTGATAAATGTGAATACATTATTAGTGCTGTTAATAAAAAACAATTCCCTAATCATAATCAATTACCGGAATTTGTTTTTTTAGGACGCTCTAATGTTGGAAAGAGCAGTTTTATCAATGCCCTAACAAATCGAAAAATGCTCGCAAGAACCTCTTCAAAGCCTGGAAAAACTCAAACGATCAATTTCTTCTTAATTGATGAGGCATTTTATTTAGTCGATGTGCCTGGATATGGTTATGCTAGTCGTAGTCGTGATGACCGTTTACGATATGGAGAATACATAGAAGCATATTTAATCAATAATCCCAATTTGAAAATAGCTTTTTTGCTCGTTGATACCAAAGTAGGTCCAACCAATGATGATATATTAATGATGAATTACCTTAAATATTTGGCTTTAAATATTATTGTCATCGGAACAAAAGCGGATAAGATCGGTAAAACGATGTTATCAAAACAAAAAGCATTGATCAGGAATTCGCTTCTTGTTGATGATAATACGATTATTCTCACATCAGCGACGACCAAACAAGGATTTGACCAAGTAATTACTTTGATTTCAGAGAGAATCAAGGAAAGCAACTAATCGTGTTGCTTTTTTAATTGTCAGTAAAGCTAAATTAATAGATATATATTTATAGCATAGAAAAGGAGAACCTATGATAGAAAAGAAAATAAAAAGTCGCATCATTTATCAAGGAAAAGTAATTCACGTAAAGTGTGATGATGTCGTTTTGGAAAATGGAATCAAGACAAAAAGAGAAATTGTTGAACACAGAGGCGGGGTATGTTGCCTGGTGAAAACAAAAGAAAATAAAATTCTGTTTGTCAGTCAATTTCGTTATGCATTAGCAGAAGATGTTTTAGAATTACCTGCTGGGAAAAGGGAAGCTGGTGAAGATCCGCTAACAACAATTAAACGGGAACTAAAAGAAGAGGTGGGGATTATTGCCGATGAGATTATCGAATGTGGCTATATTTACCCTACTCCTGGTTATAGTAGTGAGAAAATATATTTGTATTATGTTGAAGAGTATCGTGAGGGAGAACAGGAATTTGATTCTGACGAGAATTTAATCCTTCATGAAATCCCCATCAAACAAGCTTATGAAATGATAAATGATGGTAGGATAAAAGATGCAAAAACGATTTGTTTATTGATGAAATGCCAAAATAAATTGATGTAGGCGTTTTCATGTGTCCTTAAACAAAAAACACTTGTCATTATAATAGGGACAGCGTATAATATCATCATATATAAAAATGAGGTGGAAGAAAGGAGTTAATCATTAAGATATTAAGCTATCTTAGTTGATTATACGTAAAGTATGAAAATTGTTGCAAAACATGCAGAAGGTAAAGTGCTAAAAAGTGATGGATTTCAAATATCTGCTGAAGCAAAATTAGCTAAAAAGAAAGATCCTAGTATTATAGATGGAACTTTAGGAACTTTTTATTTTGAAGATGGTAGTTTCAAAACATTTAAAGTGGTTCATAAGGTAATGAGCGAGTTAAAGGACGAAGATGTCTATCTATATTCGACGAGTGATGGTGGACCTGCTTTTAAGGAAGCCATTCTAGACTGGGCTTTTAAAGAGGTGAGAAAAGAGATAGAAGCAAACCTTACTGTAGCTACTATCCCAACCCCAGGAGGAACAGGAGCGTTGACTAGTTCTGTTTTCAATAGTTTAGACCCTCAAGAAACATTGTTGATTCCTTCACCATGTTGGGGTCCTTATGTTGGAATTGCAACAAATCGAGCATTCAAAGTTGAAAAATTCTTCATGTTTGATGGCGATGCTTTCAATCTAAAGGGATTTATAGAAAAATGCGAAAAAATCATCGCTGCGGAAAGGAAATTAGTAACCATTATTAACGACCCATGTAACAATCCTACTGGATATAATATGACAAAAAAAGAATTAGAAGCGGTCATTGATTATTTCAACAGCAAAAAGGATATTCCTTGTGTTTTGATTTATGATTGTGCTTATATTGATATGGCCGTTGAAGGTATGAAAGAAACCAGAGATAAGATGCTAGCCTTCACCAAAGCCAATGAAAACGTGTTGATAAGTATTACCTTTAGTTTTTCTAAGACGTTCTTCATTTATGGTCAACGTCTAGGTGGACAAATTCTATTATCCAAAAATAAAGAATCGGTAATTGAACAATATAATGCTGCGAATTTTACCGCTCGTAATACGTGGAGTAACTGCAATAAAGGAATGATTCGTGTTGTTGAAGAAATGACAAAATCACCAGCATTAATAGACGAATACCAAGTAGAGTTAGAAGAAGTCATTCAAATATTGAATTCACGAGCAAAATTATTCAAACGAGAATCAAAGGAAGTTGGGCTTAAGCTCTATCCTTATCATGGTGGTTTCTTCATTACCATACCTTGTGAAAACAATATGCTCGTCCTTCAAAAACTTGTTGAGGAAGAAAAAATCTATTTGCTACCTGTTGATAACGCAGTGAGAGTTGCTCTATGTTCATTGCCACTAAGCGACATCAAGGGTTTGGCGAAAAAAATCAAACGCGTGATTCAAAAGTATAACTAATTCATCATAGATAAGCCTTTTAGTAGACTTATCTTTTTTGATTGCATATAATATAAATTACAAGGAGATTAAGATGAATGGATTTATCTATCAAAGTATTATTGGTTCATTGGCAATTTACGAAGAAAATGGGTCTATTGTTAGAATAGAACAAACAGATAAATTATGTAAAGAGAGTATTTTTCAAGAAACACCAATCATTTGTCAAACGATGACTGAGCTCGATGAGTATTTCCAAGGAAAAAGAACTGTTTTTTCAATACCTATAAAACACCATCGTCAAGGGTTTCAAGCTAAAGTATTAGAAGAATTACAAAAAATTCCTTATGGAACTACCTTGTCTTATCAGCAAGCAGCTGAAAATATCGGCCACCCCAGAGCATATCGCGCTGTAGGAGGGGCTTGCCATCATAATCCGCTTCCCATTTTAATTCCTTGCCATCGCGTTATTGCTAGTAATGGCAGTTTAACGGGGTTTGGTTGGGGTGTTGAAACGAAACAAAATTTACTATTGCTGGAAAAGAAGTTTAGTAAATAATAATTGACTTGTTGGCACATTTATTGTATAATAGACAAGGTTATTGGTGAGAGAATATGAAATGGTCCCTTCAACAACTATATAAATATAACGGGAAACCTTTTACTTTTGAAGCCACTTATGATTTCAAGGATTATATTGTCAATATTGATGATATCCTCGATATTACAGAATTTCATGTCTCAGGCACTGGTCAAAATCTCTATGATGATCGATTTCGTTTTGAATTAACCATCATAGGAACTATGATTTTGGAATGTGCTAGAACTCTGGTAGAAGTTCCGTTTCCAATTATAATCGATACAGTGGAAATCTTCGATAAAGTAGTTGCTGATGATGAAGATGTCAGGCTGATTGAAAAAAACACCATTGATTTACAAGATGTGGTTTGGGAATCTATTTTATTACAAAAACCAATACGAGTTATCTCCCCTTCTAGTGAAGGTTTAGAAGAATTTTAAAAGAGGTGAAAATTAGAAATGAGTATTTGTCCACAAAGGCGTATTTCTAAAACAAGAAAACGTCTACGTCGTACTCACTTCAAGATGGAAACACCAGGAATGATGGTTTGTCCTAATTGTGGCGAAATGAAATTGGCTCATATCGTTTGCAGTGCTTGTGGTTATTATGACGGAAAATTAGCAAAAGAAATCAAGGTAAAGGAGAAAAAATTAACTCCTGAAGAAAAAGCTAAAGAAGCTCAAAAAGCAGAAGAAGCTAAGCGCGCTGAGAAAAAAGCAGAAAAAGAAGCGAAAAAGGCAGCAAAAAAGTCTGCAGTTGCTGAAAAATAATTGCAAAATTATTTAATAAAGACACTCGAATTGAGTGTTTTTTATTTTTTTTGAAAGATTTTTTAAAAAAGGCTTGCAATTTAATTTTTGATGTAATACAATGTAGGTGGGGTCAAGTGGGGAAAAGTGGAGGTAATTATGTTTATCGGTCAATATAGATATAATTTAGACGAAAAAGGTCGTCTTGTCATACCACAAGAATTTAGAAAACAATTAAATAATGAGCTTATTATTAATAAAGGGATAGAAAACTGTATTACGATATATAAATTGTCAGATTGGGAGAAATTGGTCGAAAAAATCACTAATTTACCGTTTAATCAGAGGGAAAATCGATTGTTCAGTCGATATTTTCTCGCTAATGCTTACCAAAAGGAATTGGACAATCAAGGTAGAATAAATATAGATACTGAATTAATTAAATACTCAGGAATTACCAAAGAATGCGTCATCATCGGCGCTGGTAATGTGATAGAAATATGGGCAAAGGACAAATGGGAAGCCATTGATGCGAAGCGTAGTCAGGATTTAGATGACATCAGTGAGAACCTGAAGTTGTAGGTGAACCTATATGCAAAACGAACATATTCCTGTCTTACTTGATGAAGCAATTGCTGGATTGAATATCAATCCTGATGGTATCTACGTTGATTGCACTTTAGGAGGTGCGGGACATGCTAGCGAAATTCTTAGAAGATTATCTGCTCAAGGATTTTTATACTGCTTTGATCAAGATAACTATTCTGTTCTTCGTGGCAAAGAAAGACTCTCAAATATTTCCGACAATTTTACAGTTATTGAGGATAACTTTCTTAACCTTAAGAAACATCTTGAAATTTTAGGCGTCAATAAAGTTGATGGAATCTTATATGATTTAGGCGTCTCTTCCTTTCAATTGGATATTGGCGAACGAGGATTTAGTTATAATTTTGATGCAAAACTCGATATGAGAATGGATCAAAGTCAGGGATTAACCGCTTATGATATTGTGAATAGTTATTCAATAAGTGAATTAAAAAAGATATTTTATGAGTATGGAGAAGAACGTTTTGCTCCTCGGATTGCAAAAAGAATCATCATTGAGCGAGAAAAAAAACCAATAGAAACGACTTTTGAACTTGTTGAAGTGATTAAAAAGGCAATTCCTGCGGCTACTCGTAGAAGTGGTGGCCATCCGGCAAAAAAAGTGTTTCAAGCATTAAGAATTGCCGTGAATAATGAGTTGGAAGTATTTGAAAAATCATTGCAAGATGCGTTAACCATTTTAAACCCACAAGGAAGGATTGTAGTGATTAGTTTTCATTCTTTGGAAGATAAAATTTGCAAAGCATGTTTTAAAGAAAAAGTGAATATTCAAATTCCACGAGGATTACCTATCAAAGAAAAAGATATAATTCGTGAATATCGTTTGGTAAATCATAAGGTAATTACCTCGAGCGAGGAAGAATTAGCAAGAAATCATCGAGCACATAGTGCTAAACTAAGAATAATAGAAAAACTATAGGAGGATATTATCATGTTTAGACCATTACCAAAACCAATTTTACCGCGACCAAATAAAAAATAGGATTACTGAGAAAACTCGATTGTTTCGAGTTTTTCTATTTTTAAAACAGGTAAAACTTAAAAGAGAAAGAACTGCTCCATAAGTCGCTTTTTCGCTAAAAAATTGAAAAAAGATTCATTGAGGAGTATAATAATAATAGGATAAGGTGGCTTTAATGAATAAACAAAAGTTGATACTTTCGAGTATGCTTGGATTTTATACTTTAATTCAACTGATAGCTTATATTTATGCTGTTTTTATTGGAACAAGTGGCAAAAGTTATTTGATCAACTATGGTTCTATTGCCCTTAATTTTATCATGGGTATAATTTTATTCCTTTTTCTTAAAAAAAAGGATATTTTAATTGTTTTAATAGCGCTGGAATTCACTTTACTAGCTGATACAGGTTTAATCTTATTAGAAGATGTTGAAACAGTTGCTGTTTTCTTTTTCTTTTTTGCGCAATTATTTTATGCACTACGAGTTAGACAGTTTTCAAAAAAACTCCCATTAAAATGGGATATTATTTTACGCCTTTCTCTTTTGGTGATAGTAGAAATATTAGTTTATATCCTTTTACAGGAAAACTTTACTTGGCTAGTCGTAGTAACTCTGCTTTATTTTACTAATTTTGTTTTCAATTTTATCCTGACGATCATCAATACCAAAGAGAATATTCTTTTTGCTATTGGATTATTTTTATTTTTATTGTGTGATCTTTCGTTAGGATTGAGAATGTTAGGAAATTTTATTGATGTAACCAATTGGAATATCATTCATATGATAAATACTTTGTCAATTGATATAGTGTGGATGTTTTATTTTCCATCACAGGTGTTTATCGTGTTAAGTATTCAATATAATAGAATGGCGAATGAAGAATGATAGAATGTAGAATTATTACAGATAACAATGCCGATACCAACAAATTATAGTTGGTTTCATCGTTTGTTTTGGGAAATTGTGAGCATTATTTTAGCTTTTTCTTTAAAAAGCTCGAGAATAATCATCGAAAGCAAAAACATTTATTTAAAAAGAAATTTTCCTAACAATAATTCAGAATATGATGTTCTAATATATAACAAATAGAGTTTGAATAAACGAACTTTAAAAAAGATTAGAAATGAGAGTGATTACATGGCTCAAAGGAAAGAGTTTAAACTATTGGCAGCTGATATTGATGGTACACTATTGAACAATAGAGGAGTCTTGACAGCAAAGACCCTAGAATCTATTGTTCAACTTATCCTTTCGGGAAAGCACTTTATCTTATCTACAGGAAGACCTTTGATCGGCGCAAGAGCAATCAGTAAACAAATTCCCTTTGATATTCCCATTATTGGCGGAAATGGAGCCATAGTTGCCACTTCTAAGAGTAATACAATCATCTTTCGCAGGGATTTATCAGCTGATGTTGCTCATGAGGTGATTAAAATAGCTGAAGAATATAGGGCTTCCTTGGTTATTTGGTGTCAGGATGAATTGTTTATCAATCGTAAAGATAAATATACAGAAAAATATGGTAGTCAAGCTTCTAGTCCACCTCAACTCTTGGCCGACTTATCCTTAATCTATACTAAAGATATTACGAAAATCATTTGGTTTGATGAACCAGAAAAGTTGAAAGCAATTCAAAAAGAAATTAGACCACGCTTGAAACGCAAAGTTAATTTTTTTACTTCCGATCCAAGCTATTTGGAATTTGTTGATAAGGAAGCCTCCAAAGCAAAGGCATTGGCAGTGATTCGTAAATATTATCGCTTAAAGCGAAGAGAAATAGTAGCCATTGGAGATGGCTTTAATGATGTTCCGATGATTGTCTATGCTGGCTTTGGTATCGCTATGGGAAATGCGGATGAAGGGGTGAAAGAAAAAGCGGATTTTGTTACATTGAGTAATGATGAAGACGGTGTTCGCTTTG
>JAAYBG010000091.1 GCA_012718985.1 Acholeplasmataceae bacterium | reverse complement strand
TCTTGAAGGATTAGAGAAGGATTCATTAGTTGCTAAGGAATTGGGATTCAACGCGAAAGCATGTATCCATCCTAATCAAATTGATGTTATCAATCGAATTTTTTCTCCAACCGAAAAAGAGATTTTGAGAGCACAAAAAATTGTTGCTGCTTATGAACAAGAAAAAAAAGGAGCTTTTAGTTTAGACGGAAAGATGATCGATAAGCCGATTATCGAACGAAGCCTGAAAATAATCGCAAAAGCAAAAAAAATCGGTTTGTTATAGGAGGAAAATAATGAGAAATTCCTTGGGACGTTTTGTCAGCGAAGATTTTCGCCCATTTGTTGCGTCCAATGCATATACCAATAAAGAAAGAATAAGGATTCCTGAAAAGAAAACGACCAATGTTAATAAGGTGATATCTTCTTTACGTGAAGTGTTTGATCGATTGAATATTAGTGATGGGATGACTTTATCCTTTCACCATCATCTACGCGATGGAGACCGAGTTTTAAACTTAGTTGCTGCTGAGATTAAAAGAAGAAATTTAAAAAATATGGTTTTAGCACCTAGTTCAATTTTCCCTTGTCATAGCAGTTTAGTGGAATTAATTGAAAACAAAAATGTTGTTAAGATTTATACAAACTATGTCAATGGAGCAGTAGCAGATGCCATATCACAAGGAAAACTAGAAAAGCCGTTGGTAATGATGACTCATGGTGGTCGTCCTCAAGCAATTGAATCAGGATATTTAAAGATTGATGTGGCTTTTATTGCCTGTCCTAATGCCGATAGCGAAGGCAATGGGAACGGTTTTGCGGGACCAAATGCTTGTGGATCGCTAGGTTACTCTATTAGTGATATGCTTTATGCCGATAAAAAAGTGGTAGTTACTGATCATCTGGTTTCTAAAGTGTCAAAACGGGAAATTAAAAGTGAATATATCGATTATGTTCTTCAAGTTGATTCGATTGGTGACGCTCAAAAAATTGTTTCGGGAACAACCAAGATTACCAAAGATCCGATTGGACTGATGATCGCCAAGGAAGCAGCACGCTTTTTAGACTCTGCTGGATATATTCAGAATGGTTTTTCTATGCAAACAGGAGCAGGAGGAACTTCTCTTGCTGTAGCTCATTTTGTGAAGGAAATCATGATGAAAAATAACATAAAAGCATCCTTTGCTAGTGGAGGAATTACCGGATATTTTACCAGCATGCTAGCAGAAGGATTAGTTGATCGATTATTTGATGTCCAGAGTTTTGATTTAGAAGCAGTCAAATCGATTGGAAAAAATAAAAATCATATCGCAATTAGCGCTTCAGAATATGCTAATCCTTATGATGATAATATTGTGAATAAATTAGATTTTGTCATTCTTGGTGCAACAGAAGTAGACCTTGATTTTAATGTAAATGTCACTACATCTTCATTAGGAAATATTATTGGAGGTTCTGGTGGTCATGCGGATACAGCTCATGGAGCTAAACTAACCATGATTGTCACCCCATTGATTAAGTCGAGAATTCCGATTGTGAAAGAGAAGGTGACAACGATTACCACTCCTGGTAGTGATGTCGATGTTATTGTGACTGAAAGAGGAATTGCGATTAATCCATTACGGAAAGATTTAATTGAAAAAATGAAATCATCGAATATGGATATCGTATCGATAGAAGAATTATTGCAAAGAGCTCATCGAATTACGGGCATCCCTGCAAAAATCCAATTTTCAAAGGATATTGTTGGAGTGGTGATGTACCGCGACGGAACGATTATTGATACGATATATCGGAAATAGAGGAGGAATAGATGAATTTTCTCGTAAAAGAGGCGATATTGCCACAAGAAAAGAAAAGAATTATTGCCTTTTTAAAAACATTTGATTTTGATTATGAAAAGAATAATGATCTTAGTCTTTATATCGAACAAGATGAGAAAATCATCGCTACTGTTTCTGTTGCTGATTATATTATTAAGAATTTTGCGATTGCAAAAGAGTACCAGGGAATGAATTTGGGTAATTTTTTGCTATCGTATTGTTTTCAAAAATTAGCAGCCAAGAATATCGTCTATTATCAAGTATATACAAAGCCAGAACATAAGAAGATATTTTTGGATCTTAATTTTTCAGAAATCATTACTGTTAACCATACTTGTCTATTAGAAACAAAGAATTTTTCAATTCGTCAGGTACTACCGAAGATCAAGGAAAACTATCATATTACAACCAAGGATAATGGTGTGATTGTAGTAAATGCCAATCCGTTTACTAACGGACATTTATATTTAATCGAACAAGCGGCGAAGAAGCATGAAAAGCTCCTTGTTTTTGTTCTTGAAGAGGATCGCTCTACTTTTCGCTTTTCTGAACGCTTTTTATTAGTACAACAAGGAACTGCACATTTAACTAATGTAGTTGTTATTCCTAGTACTAAATACATTATTTCTTCCCTTACATTTCCTACTTACTTCTTAAAAGAAGATGTAGACAAAGTAACCGAACAAGCATCGGTTGATGCCCAAATCTTCGTCACTTATTTTATGCCGATTTTTAGTATTTCAAAACGCTATGTAGGTAGTGAAACTGACCCTGTAACGGCAAAATACAATCTTGCATTAAAACAGGTTTTAGGAAACCGTTTAGTGGAAATCAAACGAAAAGAAAGTGCTAAACAACCGATTAGTGCCAGTTTGGTAAGAAAATATTATGAAAAGAAAGAATTTGAAAAAATTGCCCCTCTGGTACCAGAAACTACACTTGCGTATTTAAAGGAGAGAGATCATGAATGATATCTTAGCTGCTCGAGAACGGGAAATCCAAAATCTCCAAAAGGTGATGAAAGAAGACAATATCTATCTAACTCTTAAGGCAAATGTTCCTGGGGAAGTAAAGCGAACGGATATCAGTGCTTTTTTGATTAAACTTGCCAGGCAGAGGATTTATCAAACCTTTCACGTGAAAAGCGAAGAATTCTTTGATGATTTTGATGGTTTTTATTATATTTTTGAGATTGAAGAAAAAAGTCGATTAGAGGTTAAACTACAGGCTGTTGCGATTGAAGAAAAAGATGCCGTAGGTAGATATATTGATATTGATGTATTTCAAAATGAAACGAAGAGCTTAAGCCGGAGCGATTTAAATATTAAATCACGAAAATGTTTTATTTGTGATGAGAATCCTTATATCTGTATCCGTAATCAAACTCATAGCCTGGAAGAAATTAAAAATAAGATTTATAACGATGTGATTGACTTTTTAGAAAACAAAGCAACGAAGATTATTTCAGAATCGATTTTTTTGGAATTGAATTTAGATCCAAAATTTGGAATGGTCACAGCAAAATCGCAAGGGTCGCATAGCGATATGAATTATGAGTTAATGAAGCGCTCAATAGGAATTATTACTCCTTACTTAGCGCTGATGGCGATTAGTGGCTTTTGTAATCCTTTAGAAGAGATTCCGGCTATTATCAAAGATATTGGGATAAAGGCGGAAAATATGATGCTTAAGGGAACAGGAAACATCAATACCTATAAAGGATTGATTTTTTCTTTAGGTTATACTGCGAGTGCGTTTGGATATTTATTGAAGAATAATTTAGCTTTCTTCCAACTCTATGATGTGGTAGCCGCATTAGGAGAACATTTACATCGAGAACTAGAAAGTGGCGGAGAAACTTTTGGCTTACAGGCTTATCGTCAATATGGATTCTTAGGAGCTCGTGGTGAAATCATCAAGGGACTGCCTACCGTTCAAGAAGCGATTAAGGTTTTTGAAGAATATCAAGAATTTTCTGATCGGGCTTTGACGATGACTTTAATTAGAATTATCAGTTTGAGTGAAGACACGGTTTTATTGAAACGAGCAGGAAGTCTAGAACGATATGAATATTTCAAACAAAAAGTGAGTAGTATTGAACGATACGATAAAAATCAAATAAATCAGATTACCAATGAATGTATCAAAGAAAACATTAGCTTTGGAGGATCTAGCGATTTGTTAGCGGTTTTAATTTTTATTACAAAAATGAAGAAAGAGTTTTTTTATGAGAAATAATAGACCTATTGGGGTGTTTGATTCAGGAATCGGTGGGATTACAGTATTATCAAAGCTAGCAGAAGTGCTTCCTTGTGAAGATTTCATCTATGTTGGCGATACTTTAAATTGTCCATATGGAATAAAGACTCCAGAAGAAATTGCCAACTTAGTTACAAGAGTTGTTCGTTATTTATTGTCACAGGATGTGAAAGCCATTGTGATTGCTTGTAATACAGCAACAGCGAATAGTGCTCATTTAAAAGAATTTGTGAAGATTCCTATTGTTGGTGTAATTTCCCCAACAGCAAAATATGCTCTCAAAGTGAGTCGTAACAAAAATATTGCTGTTCTAGCCACCAATGCGACGATTGATTCGAAGTCATATCAGAAGTTGCTGGATAAAAAAGGAATTTTTAACCGTGGCAAAAAATATTTTGTGAAGTGTAGTGAGTTTGTTACCGCCATTGAAGATAAGCAGTTTGCCAATGACTATTCTTTTAAATTAGTAAAAGATAAACTAGAATTCCTAGCGGATAAAAATATTGATACAGTTGTATTAGGGTGTACTCATTTTGGTTTGTACGCACAAGAAATTTCCCGGGTTCTTCCTCAAGCAAAATTAGTCGATTGTGGTGGACCTACCAGTCAATTATTGAAAAAGATTATGAAAAAAGAAAAAATAATCGCTGATGATTTCCGTACAGGAACCATTCGCATCACAACTACAGGAGATCCTAAACAAATGAAAAAACAGATCGACTGGTTTGATAAAGAGTATCAGGGAATATTTAAAGTAGAGATATAGCCAAAGTTGATTTGGCTTTTTTTGATAATATATAAAAAAATTTGGATTGTGTGTAATCCAAATCTTTTTATTTTATTTGATATTGTGAGATTCCTGTTTCTAGTAGATCATTTCCATAAGAATCATAGGTAACAACCGCAAAGAAGTCAACCACTTCTAGTTTATAAATGGCTTCTGCTCCTAGTTCAGGATAGGCGATTAGGTCACATTGTTTAATACTGTCAGCAGTTAACGCTGCAGCGCCCCCTATAGCAGATAGGTATAGCCCCTGATATTGAACCAATGCTTCTTTGATTGCTTGGCTTCGAGGTCCTTTGCCAATGGAAATGAGAGAACCTTGAGCCAGTAGATAAGGAGTATAGGGATCCATCCGATAACTTGAAGTTGGACCGGCAGAACCAATCGGTTTTCCTGGTTTTGCTGGAGTAGGACCTACATAGTACAAGATACTATCCTTTATATCAAAAGGAAGGGGTTTGTTTTCTTTGATTAAAGCAACCAGTTTTTTATGGGCTGCATCACGACCTGTGTAAATCGTTCCGGTAATGGCTAAGATATCGCCAGCACGAAGTGATTTTATCATATCTTTAGTAATCGGAGTAGTAATTTTTTTTATGTTAGTCATAATTCCTCCTATAAAATGATCGATTTATGACGGGCAGCATGACACTGAATATTAATGGCAACTGGTAGGCTTGCGATATGACAAGGATAGGTATTGATTTTAACTGCTAAAGCGGTCGTGCGACCACCAAATCCCATCGGTCCTATGCCAAGACGATTGATTTCTTCTAATAATTCTTTTTCTAATTTCGCTACCATTTCATCGCTATTTTGATCATTTAAATCGCGCATCAATGCTTCTTTTGCCAACAAAGCTGCTTTTTCAAGATTACCGCCAATTCCCAGACCGACGATAATCGGTGGGCAAGGTTTTCCTCCTGCTTCAAAAATGGTATCAAGAACTAATTTTTTAACTCCCTCAATTCCATCAGCAGGGATTAACATCTTCACAAGACTCACGTTTTCACTGCCTCCACCTTTCGGAGCTACCGTGATTTTTAAATGGTCTCCCATCACAATCTTCGTATGAATGATGGCTGGGGTATTATCCATGGTATTGATTCGGTGAAAAGGATGAATAACAACAGATTTTCGTAAATATCCATCAATGTAAGCATTTCTTACTCCTTCATTGACAGCTTGATAAATATCACCTTTAAAATGAACGTTATTTCCAATTTCTAAAAATACTACGGTAAGTCCAGTGTCTTGGCAAATCGGCATTTTTTCATTTCGTGCTAAGATGTCGTTCTCAATAATTTTATCGATTACAATTTTTCCTAAGGTGCTTTCTTCTTTTTTTCGATAGGTTTTCAAACTGTCTAAAATCTCTTCATTAATATCATAGCAGGCATCTATCGCTAAATGATAGACTGCACTGGTTACTTCTTTCAAATCTAAATATCTCATAAATAACCTCCATGAATATTATAACACGAAACGAAAAGTAATTAAATATTTAAATTGTAATCATTTTTTCAAGATTGCGTAAAGTTATCAATTGAGGAGGTGAAAACCGATTAGAATGGGAAAAAAAGGCTGAAAATAGCAAAGTAAGATAATAAAAGATTAAATATTGAAAAAAAATCCTAACAATGATAAAATAGTATCAGTAGGTGAATAGTATGAATAAATTAGCGATTGGCATTTTAGACTCGGGATATGAAGGATTGACATTATTTGAAGAACTGGTTAGAGAGTATCGTTATGAATCCTTTCTTTATATTAATGATATTCAAAATATGCCCTATGAAGGAAAAAAAGCAGAAGATATTCAGAAGGCAGTTCAAAAGAATATTGATAGTTTACTATCGCAAGGAATAAAACTATTACTCGTGGTGAGCGATATTATTGTCGAGCATTGCCAGGGACTTCTAAATTCTTTGGAAATCCCTGTCATTAATATCGTAAATTCTATTATTGAATATGTAAATACCAATTTCGAACAAAAAGACTTAATTCTCTTGATTAAACAAGAAGTCATCAAAGCCAACCTATACCAAAAGAATTTTCGTTATAATCATCTGTTTAGTATTAACAGTAAGGAATTATCAAAAATTATTCTAAACAAACAAATTAAAACAAGCAATTCTTTTTTTGTTTGTAAGGAATTATTTAAAAATTACTATCGAAGAAAAATCGATTTGTTGGTTATCAGTGAGTCCTATCTCATGAAACTAAAGACAGA
>JAAYBG010000090.1 GCA_012718985.1 Acholeplasmataceae bacterium | reverse complement strand
TACTATTCCCGCAGTGAGGACAAACTTTTGTTTCTTTTATTTCTTGATTACACACCAAACACTTTGTCAAGTTCTCACCCTCTTTTTAGTATATCAATAACCTTATAAAAAGGTAGATGTTAATCTACCTTAAGTTTTATTTCTCAGCTTTACCAGCAGATCCAAACACATTAATTTTTTCTTTAACAGCAGCCGCTATTCCTTTGGTCGCTGGGCCAATAATTTTTCTCGGATCATATTCAACAAATTCAGGATTTCCTAATAATTTTCTTAATTCACGAGCAAATGCCATTTGACATTCTGTATTAACATTGATTTTACAAGTTCCACGACTAATCGCATTTTTAATCATTTCATCAGGAATTCCTGTTCCACCATGTAATACAAGTGGTTTATTTGTTGCTTCTTTTATTTCTAGCATTTCCTTAAATCCTAGTTTTGGTTCTCCTTTATATGGTCCATGAACACTTCCTAAAGCTGGTGCTAAGGCATCAATTTCTGCTTCTTTTACTAAACGAACGCATTCGTTTACATCAGCATATCGAATACCTTTGCCGATAACATCATCTTCTTGACCACCTACAGTACCTAATTCTGCTTCTACAGTAACTTTTCTTGCATGAGCATAATCAACTACTTCTTTTGTCATTTTGATGTTTTCTTCTAGCGGATGATGTGAGGCATCAATCATTACCGATGTGAATCCAGCATCAATTGCTTTCTTACAACTTTCAAAAGAAGATCCATGATCCAAATGAATTGCTACATCTACTGTGATTCCCAAATCCTTTAGTAATCCTTTTACCATACCAACAACGGTATTAAAACCACCCATATAACGTGCTGCGCCTTCTGATACACCTAAAATTACTGGTGAATTCATTTCTTCTGCAACAGTTAGAATTGTTTTTGTCCATTCAAGATTATTAATATTGAATTGACCAACTGCGTATTTTTCTACTTTTGCTTTTTCAAGCATTTTTTTCATGTTTACTAATGCCATAATGTTTCTCCTCTATTTTTTATCTTTCTAATATAAAATATCCAAATCCTAAAACTCCACAACCAATATGAGCGCCAACTGCAGGGGTTACCATATGTATTTCAATTGGTAAAGCATTTGGACAGCGTTCTTCTAGATACTTCTTAATCGTTTTTGCATCATCTTCTCTTATGGTGTGGAAAACAAAAATCTTAACTTTCTTAACATCTTTTATTTCTTCTAAAAACATTTCTAAAGCTCGTTCAACAGCTTTACGGTGTGTTTTTACTTTTTCTTTGCTTACAATTTTCCCTTGTTTGTTCATTTCCAGAATAGGCTTAATCTTAAGCATATTCCCTACAAATCCTGCTGCACCACTTAGTCGACCGTTTTTAACTAAATAAGTTAAATTATCTACGACAAAGTATGCATGCATATTATCAATTAAGTAATATGAATAATCCAATATTTCTTGTACAGACTTTCCTTGTTTTGCCATTTCTTTTGCTGAAACAGCGATGTAACCTTGCAAATATGTTGCAGTTTTTGTGTCTACCACATGAATCTTTATTTTATCTTCATATTCCTCGCGTAGTGTTTCAACCATTTGACCAATAGAGCTTAATTGATAAGAAATTGAATACATAATCACATCTGTATATTTTTCTTCAATTAATTTTTCTAATAATTCCATCGCTTCTCCGACCGTTGGAGCGCTTGTTGAAGGAATAACAGAATCATTTGCTTTTAGTCTAGCATAAAACTCATCCGCTTTGATAGCTATTCCATCAACGTAATGCTCATCACCAAAATTGATGATGGATCTCAAAACAGGTATTTCAGGATCATAACCGATATAGTCTAGTCCAGCATTCACATCTGAGATGATTGCTATTTTACTCATTAATTTTCCTCCTTGGTTATCAACCTAAAACATTATATCATAATGTTTTTATTTTTTCAATCTAAAATAATTCCAAGGTTGTTACATATTTATTTAATCTATTTCAATATTATGAGCAATACAAACTGCAGGACCTTCCATTAAGATTTCTTTATTTTCATTATAACTGAGTTTTATTTTTCCTAATTCTAATTTTACTTCTATTTTATTATCACATAAACCTTTTTGATTAAGAATAACAAAACTAGCAGCTGCCCCGGTTCCGCAGGCCAAAGTCCAGCCTACACCTCTTTCATATGTTTTCATGATAATTTCTTTGGTATTGATTATTTGTACAAAGTTTACATTAATCCCCTTGGTAAATATTTTATGTTTAGATAATTTTTCACCTAAATCACTATTAATTACTTCTTTTAAGTTGTCAACTATAACTACCAAGTGGTGAGTTGCCATATAAACAGCATCAACCTTAATTTTCCAACCATTAATCATAATAACTTCATTTAGAAAGGTTTCTTTACTTGTATTAATGCCCAAAGCTTTACTCGAAAAATTAGGTTCCCCTAAATTGATTTCACCGACAAATGGTTCACGAGATAACACCCTAATTCCCATTTTACCGGATAAAGTATTTATTTTAAATTCATTGCTATCCACTAATTTTTCTCTTAAACAAAAATAAGCAAAACATCTAATTCCGTTTCCACACATCGGTGCTCTGGAACCATCAGCATTATAAAACATCATTTCAATTTCTTTGTTTTCGTCTACCTTCGCAATCAGCAACCCATCAGCACCAATTCCCGTATTACGATTACATACTTTTTGAGAAAACTTTGCATAATCAATATTTTTATCATACATTCCTACAATAAAGTCGTTTCCACAACCGTGATATTTACTATACATATTTCACCTGCTTTTATTCTTCAACTGTTGAATATTATATTCCTTTTTTTAAATTAATTCAATATAAAAACTTAAAAAGAGGGATAATCTCCTCTTCTTTTTTACCATCCTTTCTTATCTTCATACCAGTCGATTAACTCTTTTAAATGATCCATCGATACAAAATCACATCCGTGTTCCATATAGTGTATTCGTTTAAGCTCCTCTTCTGTAATTTCAGACTCGGGTTTTTTATTCATTCCCTTGATTAAAATCTGAATTACTAAATTAAATAACCATTTATTGAATCC
Organism: Acholeplasmataceae bacterium; assembly: GCA_012718985.1. Lineage (GTDB taxonomy): Bacteria > Bacillota_I > Bacilli_A > ML615J-28 > CAG-698 > JAAYBG01. Next base: position 8,504 of record JAAYBG010000090.1, on the reverse strand, counting down.
CTTTTGCTTTTCTCTATTGATACCGCCAGGAAGATAGAATAACGGTGTTTCATAAATCTTGTTTTGTTTTTTTACCATTTCTAGGTATTCTTCATTATCTCCTAGTAAGCCAACTGCCCCTATTACTTTGATTTGATATTTATTGCGAACTTTATTTAGCCCTGAAATTATCCCTCCACGAAGCCAGCCTAAATAAATAATTTCCGCTTTTGGTTTTATTGCTTTTTTTATTTCTGATAAAGCAACAACTTTTAATAGTGTAGCTTCAGCGAGCATCATCGCATATTTTTCTGTAAACCCTGTGTTAGATTGATATACAATCGCTGTAATCATTAGTTTTCCCTCTCTGTTGTTATTTTTTAAAATCCTTCTTCTCAATCTTCGTTACTATACTTGTATTGTACCATACTAACCCTTTAAAAAAATATTTTTTCTAGAAAATAGTTAAAAACTGGCAATTACGATTTGTCTCTTCGCGTTTGCCAGTTGTATTTTATTCATTTTTTGATGAAAATTACGATATCATCAATAACTTCTGTTGGTATTTTTTTTCTAATTAAATAAGCATTATTAATGTTTTCTCCTACCCCATAAACAAAACAATGATTTAATTCCTCATAATATTTATATTGGACATTTTCTTTTCCTTTTAATAAATTTTTGTAATCATCAAGTGTTGTTTTTGGTACTTGCAAATCTTGTCCTCCTTGCATAATCAATAATTGATAATGCTTTGAAGCCTCGATAACCTCACTTTGCAATTCAAACTTATTATAACTAGCCCAATATGCTTCATAGGCTCCCATATAAAAGTAAGTTTCTTCTCCGGGAACGACTTCTTTCAAGTTTCTAAAGTATTCATAATAAGAATTATAGGTATCATAATAAGGGCTTCCTTGTTCTTGTAATTGTCGCATCGCAACATCGATAATGTGTTCTGTTGTTCCTGCTAGTAATATTGCTCCCTTGATGTTTTTATCTAAATTAAGAATAATTGGTGCCAATTGACCTCCCATAGAATGTCCAATCAGAAAGATATTTTTGCTATCTATTCTTTTATCCGCTCGTAACATAGCGATTGCTGAAAGTACATCATCGATTACTTCATCATAAATTGTAAAACTATAATCGTTAGCTAATGTAGAACCATAAACAAAGGTCCTTTTATGATATCGAATCGAAGCAATTCCTTTTTTTGCCAATTCTTGTGCTAAATTTTCAAAAGGTTCCAATGCTCCTATTGCTTCATTCATATTGCTTGGACCAGAGCCATGAATCAAAACTACCGCTGGAACAACATCCTTTGACTCTGGAATAGTAAGCATTCCTGGCAACTCAAACTCCTCTGTTGTTACGATAATATTTTCTTCTTGATAAGAATACTCTGTTACTTTTGTTTTACATCCGTTCATCATTAAACTCAAACAAAAAAGCAAATAAATTAACATTTTTCTTTTCACTATATCACCTCTTTTTTCTAAATTTTAAAATTTATCATCTAATTCATCATAGCATAAAATGACTAAATTGTAAATTAACAACCTCTTTGCTTCTAGCTAATTTTTTATAAACGATTGACATGAAAATTGATATGCATCAGGTTATAGATATAAATACTAATTTACATGCCCATTCTTTTAATATAAAAGCACGCCTAAATGATTAAGCGTGCTCAAACCGTTAACAAACTTTTTTAAATGATGAAAAAAGAAGTTTTATCTAACATTGCAATAGAAATATAGATATTATTTTTTATTTGCTTCTTCTCTAGCTTTATACGCTTTTAGATCTTCATTTAAATCTTTTATTTCTTTTTTCCAAATTAAATACATGATTAACCAAATTAATGCATAAACAACAATAACTGTTCCGGAAATGATCAAAAAAGTAACTAGTGTAAATGGAACCCATTTTAGGACTGTAAATACTATAATAAATGAAATCAATATCGATACCGAATGGGCAACCGTTGCTTTTAATAAACTCCACAATTCAATATCAAAAAAACTAATACCACCCATACATACCATACCCAGTAAACCCGATAGTAATGTTTGAAGGACAATTGCCAAAGTTTCGCTTTCTAGTGATTCAAGCAATCCCGGAGATACTACACTTACGCCCTCACCATAACCAAGATTGACCAATAAAGTAATAAGGTTTCCGATAATGACTCCAATAATAAAGCCTAATATTAATCTTATTATTAAATTTTTTTTCATTTTAGAGGCTTGCCTCCCCTTAATATTTCCTTGATATGTTTAGTATATCTTCTAGAGGTATAGGATTTGATACCATTTATCATTTTTATTTTAATGATTCCTCCACCTTCAAAACTCCACTCTTTAACGTATTTTAAATTTACTATTTCCGATTGTGAAATTTTTACAAACCAGGTTGGATTTAATTTTGTTTCAACTTGATATAATGGTTCACTTAATACATATTGACCATTTATCGTTTTGATTGATATAAACCTTCCACTTTTAGATATAATAATAATGTCATTCATGTCAATTATTTGCTCATCTGAAAGAAGTTGACAAGAAAGTTTTTCTCCACCCAAAAGCTCAAGTATTTTGTTTATTTCTTCTGTTTGTTCTTTTGCCCTGATGATGACTTCAGTTTCTTCAACCGTTTCATCATGAATGAACTTCAATTTAAACGACATACTATAACTCCTTTAATTCATCTTTATTGTATTATAATTATTATTTGAAAAATAATCAATACTAAGAACATCTTTACTTATTACTAAAGAATATAGTAGACATTTTCTTGTTATAAAGATGAATAATAAGGAACTATTATAATTCTAATATTGTTATTTATTGCCCCCATACCGTAGGCATGCCATTTACATAATGCCAATGGTTTCCGTCTGTATTTGATGTATCACTATACCAAAATACTGGTCTATTGCTACGATTCCAATTCGAAGCCCAACCTGAAGGTTTATCAGTTGCTTCCGCGTAAATTTTTAATTGATCACAACCTCTGAATGCATTATTCCCAATGGTGTTGACACTTTTTGGAATGATTATGATACTTAACTCTTTACAACCATTAAACGCCCCTGCTCCAATAGATTCCAAGTCTTTACTTAAAGTTATTTTGGTGATTGCAGTACCATAAAAGGCATAACTATCAATTCTAGTAATATTACTAAGATCGAGTACAGATAAATCTGGGCATTCATAAAATGATAAGGTGCCGATTATTTTAACACTAGCAGGAATGACAGTTGTTTTAACTCCAACAAGTAATGTATTAGTTTCGGTTTCTATAATAGCATTACAATTATCTCTTGAGTCTAGTGCTTTGTTATTAGCATCCACAGTTACTTTTGTAATATTATAGCAATCAGTAAATGTTTGGGTGCCAATTTTAGCAAGTCCACTACCGATAGAAATCGATGTTAATCCCTCACATCCATAAAATGCACCTAATCCTATACTTCTAACATTATCAGGTATTACAAGTTTTGTAAGTCCTGTACAGTTTTGAAAGGCAGTTTCTCCTATATATACTAGGCTATTACCAAAGTTAATATCTTCTATTATTGTATTAGCAAATGCGTAAGCTCCAATTGATGTAACACTATCTGGAATTACTATATTTGCAAGTGCTTTACAACGATTAAATGTACCTTCACTTAAATATGTAAGATTATTAGATAAATTGATCTTTGTTAATTGATAACAATCAGCAAATGCATATTGACCAATACTTATAATACTTTCAGGTAAAACAACCGTTTCTAATTTCATACAATACCTAAACGCACTTATTCCAATTGATGTAACACCATCCGGTATTTCAATTGATGTCATTTGGTCGCAATTTGAAAAGGCAAAATCGCCAATGCTTCTAACGCCTTTTGGAATTATTGTGCTATTAAGTCCATGTGTTAAGCAATTATCTTCTTTTCTAATAATTGCTGTTTTATTAGGCGCTTTATATACTTGGTTCGCTTCATCAACAATAACTTTATTCAAAGAATCACAGCCATAAAATGCCGATCTACCTATAAATTGAACATTTTTTGGAATTGTAATTGATGTTAAATATTTACAGCCACTAAATGCTGCAGTATTAATAAATTTTGTATTTTCATGAATATTAATAGCACTTGTACCAGTTTCTCTAACTTCTAATAATAGTAAATAAGGATTATCCTGATTCCCCAAATAATTCCCCTTATCATAAGCGTTTGAAGACAAATTAAAGCATGAACTAAATACATAATCGCCAATATATTCCAATGAATCTGGTAGGTTAATTTCTGTCAGGTTATAACAAGATTCAAATGCTCCAGAACCAATGTGTTTTACCTTATTTCCTAATGTTATTTTTGTTAATGATGTGCCATAAAAAGCACTAATACCAATCTTTTTAATGTTATTTGGAAGAGTTAACTTACTTATTCCTTCGCAAAATCTAAATGCACTATTTCCGATAATTTCTACACCATTACCAAAATCAATTGTTGTGAGTCCGTTTATATAAGCTAGTGATTCATCACCAATTATCTTACAGTTATCGTGAATTTTAATTGAAGTTTTGGTTTGGTCAATCATTTCAACAAATACTAAATAAGGGTTAGTTTGATTACCTAAATAATGTGCATTTTCATATTCTGTTAATACAAATGCTTCTGCAGCCATAAACATATTTGAACCAAATGACTCAAGACTATTAGGTAAGCTAAGTGAAGTAAGTGATGAACAACCTAAAAATACTCTATCACCTATTTCTATTAAGCCTTCAGGTAGGTTAATCGTAGTAAGTGATAAACAATCTGCAAATGCATCCATTTCTATTAGTTTAACGTTAGCCCCTAAAGTGACTGTAGTTAATTGACTACAAGAATTAAATGCATCATATCTTATATATAATACGCTATCCGGTATTACTACAGATTTTAATGTTTTATTTCCATAAAAAGCCCATTGTTCAATAGATGTTACTGGTTTATCAAGATATGTTGAAGGTACTTCAACATCCGTTGAATTACCGATATAATTTATTACTGCATACCCTTCTCCAAGGTCAGCAAACACAAAGTCATCGGTTTGTGCTAAAGTAGATTTAAACACGGCAGTATATTCGATATCTCCTTTACATACACTTACTGATGGTGACCAACCATTAAATATAAATTCGCCTTCTTTTGTAGGTTCATCTCCGTTATATTCTGGCATATCGCCATATAAGACATTTTCATCTACTTCTAGAACTTGGCCATTATGATTTTTCCAAGTAACTGTATATTGATTCAAAGTATATGCAGCTAATACTTCTTGGTCTTGACCTAATTTTAAGTCGTACGTACCCCATTGGGCACTATGGCCTTCTTTTGGTGGTATTGCAGGCTCTGTAATAGATTCTGTTTCTAAATCAAATACTACTACAGCAACTACTTCATCATTAGCTTTGAAGATAATTTTGTAAGTATTTAAATTAAATTTAGGTGTTAAATTAAGATCGGTAGTTACTCCTAAATTAAAGTTATATTCTACATCACCATTTAACCATAAATCAAATGTATAACCTTCTTTAACAGGATTTTCAGTAGGTGCAACTATTTTTTCATTTTTATTAACAAATAATTCTTTAAATACTTTATTATCATGAGTTCTAAATACAACATGACATTCATCTTCGTTTTTATATCTTGCTTGATATACAACATCATGGCTAGGTACCGTATCGTCAACTTGGCCCCAATCTAAAAATACTTTATTTTTACCAGTTTCCAAGTCAGTATAACTAGCTGGTATTTCGCTTGGTATAACAATTGGACTACCAAAATCTAAGCTTTCTTCTTTTACTACGCCTTTATGATCTTTAAATGTTACAGTATATTTATTAACTGTGTATATAGCTAAAACTTCTTGATTTTGAGGTAAATCCAGATTATAAGTTCCCCATGCACCCGTATGACCTTCTTTTAAAGGTATGTTAGGTGGAGTAATGTTTTTAGTATCTGCATTGAATAATATAGTTTTTATAACTTCGCCATCTACTTTAAAAGTTATACTATAATCAATTGGGGTCTTACTAAACTCAGCTACATATGTAGCATCTCCTTTTACTTTAACTACTTCTGGTGACCATCCACTAAAAGTATAACTATATTTATTATCTGCTATTTTAGTAGGTAGATTTGAATCAAAAGTTGGAAGTGTATCCACTTCAACATTTTCATCTACTTCTAAAACTTCGCCATCCTGATTTTTCCAAGTTATGGTAAAGGTTTTTTTACCGCAACTTACTAAAACCATTAATACAGATAATATTATTAATAATCCTATTATCCTTTTCATAAATCCTCCTTTTAAAAATTATTTTTTTCTTAAAAATATTTATCAATCAGCAAAATGAAAATAACAATTCACATAAGAGGTAGGTCCCCAATCTCCGTCTAATCCCCATGAAATATATTTTTCTTGTGCAGTAGCGTTAGTATGAAGACAAAATTGTGTATAAATTACTGAATTATCATTATAGATTAAATTATCAAATACAAATGCTGAGTCTCCTATAGTCTCTACAGTTTTTGGAATAAACATAGTTACTCGACATATCTCTGAATGTTTACCTTTAAAGTCTCTTGTAACCTTAGCATGTGGCAAAGAATGACAGTATACAAAAGCTAGGCTCCTAATATGTTTAACACTTTCAGGAATTGTAATTTTTTTAATTGGAATGTTATAAAAAGCATATCCTTCAATTATCTCTACTGTATTTGGTATTGTAGTTGTTTGACAAGCTACAATTAAACTGTTTGTAGCTGTTTTAATAATAGCATTACAACTATCTCTTGAATCAAATGTTTCATTATCCTTATCTACTATAATAACTTCAATATTTTGACAATCTTTAAATGGACATTCACCAATATAATTTACATTTTTAGGAATAATGACAGAATCAAAACTATCGCATTTTTCAAATGCATTCATTCCGATTCTTACTAGTGAATCTGGTAAGCATAAGTTTTCTAAAAGTTCACATTCTTTAAATGCAAGATCACCAATAGATTTAAGACCTTCATTAAAGATAACTTTTGTTAAGTTATAACAAGATAAAAATGCTCCAATTCCAATACCTTCTACTGAACCAGGAATTTGTATATCATCCAAAGAAATACAATTTTCAAAAGCACTGGCACCAATATGTTTCAAATTTCCTATTTGAGAAAAATCCACTATTTCTAAATCTATACAATTAGCAAATGCTAATGGTTGTATTTCAAATAAAGACTCAGGAAATTCTACACGCTTTAATTTATCACAATCTTCAAAAGCACTCCAATATATATTTTTCAGACCTTCTGGAAATACAATTTCAGTAAGACTATCACAATTGTAAAAAGCATTATGTCTAATTTCCTCTATCGCAGATTTAAATATTATAGATTCCAAGCTAATACAATTATTAAATGTATCATCTTCAATATTTTTTATATTAGGACCTAACTCTACTGTTTGAAGTAATTCACAGTTTTCAAAAGCATGTGGCCTTATAGATAATAAATTATTTGATATTACTACTTTTTTAAGTTTTAAAGAGCCCTCAAAAGCACAATCAAAAATTTCAGTAATTTTTTGCCCGTTATACCATTCTGGAATAATTACTTCCTCACCGGTATCTTTTAACTTATAATCAGTAATCATTAAGCCACCATAAGTAATTGATTCTTCGAATTCAAATTCTTTACTAGGATCAGGAAAACAATCATAGGTTGCTTCATAGTCAACATCTACTCTATTAACTTCTACTATTTTAGGTGACCAATCTTTAAAAGTATATAAGTATTTATTATCTCTAGGTTTTCTGGGTTCAGCACCTTCATAGACTGGAAGTGTTCCTTTAAATACTTCATTGGATTGTATAAGTTGACCTTCATTAAACCAAGAAACAGTGTGAACTTCTTTCATTTGGGCAGTAAATTTAGTATCAGCTAATATTTTAATGCTATCTGGATTAGGCAGCCAACGATAAAATTTGCGTTTTGCACCAGTATTTGGATCATCACTAAATGTCGGAAGTGGCGAATTATATTCAGCATATGTACCAGCTATTACTCCTTCATCAACTTCTAAAACCGTACCATCTGGATGAGTCCATGTAACGGTAAATGTTTTATATACTGCAGCAAATTGAGCTGTATATGTTGTATGAGCTTTTATTGGCACTAAAGCTGGTGACCATCCTATAAATAGATATGTAAAGTAATCATCCTCTTCTCTTGTAGGTGTTGGTCCTAAATATTGTGGAGTAGTGTCATATGGTGTTCTATGGTTAACATATAAAGTAGCACCATCCCAGTTTTTCCAAGTTGTAGTTAATACTTTTTCTTGCATAAATTGAGCAACATAAGTAATATCTTTTGTTACTTCTGTTATTTCAGGATCCCAACCGACAAACTGATAACCTTCTCGTTCTGGAGTTTTTCCATTATATTTTGGCATACTACCCTTTTTAACATTCACATC
>JAAYBG010000089.1 GCA_012718985.1 Acholeplasmataceae bacterium | reverse complement strand
CTTTAATTGCAACAGCCATCAGTCCAGATTTAGGAAACATATTAGTAGCTGATAGTTTGGCTTATGAACTAGTTTATGAAATAATCTTTATGGTTGTTAGAATTGTTAGCTTTGTTATATGGCTAGTTTTGATGGCAACCGTTATCAAAATTATTGTGAAGATTATTCAAGCAATCATTCTTAGGAAAAAAGCAAAAGCTAAGAAAAGTGCAGCATCGCGATTTGTTGGTTTCTTTGTAGGTGCGGTTCATGGTCTGGTAATTGTTTTCATTATCAATGTCATTTTATCAGGGATTGCAGCGGTAACGCCAATACTATCGATTTCAATTCCAAATGAAGAAGAAATTAACGTTAGCGTTGTTATTGAGGATAATTTTATTGAACTTGGAAATGTTGCAGTAGATAACAATGAAACGATTAAAGAGGTTGTAAAATTCTTTGATGGATATCGCGATACCCTAGGAGGAAAGATTTCTGGATTACTTAAGATTAAACAACAACCGTTTGATGAATATGTCTTTTCAAGTATGCTTACTTTTAATTTCAACAACCAAAAAGTTCACTTAATGGATGACTTACGAACTGGAGTTAAAATATATGTCAAATTGCAGGAAAACATTACGGGGGAAATCAATCTTGAGAGTATTTTAGCTTTGGATGAAGCAGTTTTAAATGAAGTATTTGGTTATGTTGCAGAATTAGATTTAATTGGAGTAGCAATTCCTGTTGGAGTTGAATATTTATATAAACAAACGGAAGTAATTTCTGAAGATACTTATAATAAACTAATAGCTGACATTTTAAAAGTTGATTTTACCGCTGAACTTAACAATCTAAAATCAGCATTAATTGCTGCTAATAATATGGGATTGTTTGGTGAACATGAAGATAATAATTACTTATTAACATTAGATGTTAATCAAGTAAAAATACTATTTACCAATTTAGGTAAATTAGAACTGATTGAATTATTAGGAAAAACCGGATTAGAGTTTTTATTAAATAGTGATAAAGCGAACGATTTCTTTGAAAAGAACAACATCGACAAAGATGATCTAGACTTTGCCAATGTGGATATAGGAAATGAAATAAGCAATCTAGGAGAGATCTATGAGGCTTTCCGTGGATTAAATCTTGGCTATGATGAAGAAGGAAAGTTAGTTTTTGATAATGTGACGGATATTGGAATTAATGCCTTTGGAGCAGCAGTTTATGACTCTCAATTATTAGCTAATAATAGCAAATTACTAGCGAAGACTATGGTTAGTTTGATGCCTGAAGAATTCCAAACAATGTTGACAGTTGAAGACTTGAAAAAAACAGATTTTGTTTCTTTGTTATCCTTGGCCAATGTCTTATTAAAAGCAAATATTGATGATGAAGAAAACTTTGATCCGAAGAAATTATTAACAGAGGCGAATATCGAAGCGATTTCTGAATATATTTCTTCATCGGAGTTACTAAGTTCCAATGTAGGGAAATTACTGGAAACATTATTATCACAAGTGGGAATGCCAGTTACCATTGAAATATCAGAGGATATTGTTTGGTCGGGACCTGAAGGAAAAACTGAACTTAGTTCCTTATTCCATTCCGCAAAGATTTTATTAGAAAAAGAAAATTTACCAGAAGATTTATTCACTCTTACTAAAACAGAATTAAACAATATTCTTTCATCTTCAGTCATTTCTCAAGCAATTGTAAAGATTATTGAACAAGAAGCAGCAGAAGGCGGTAGTTTAGCAGGATTCTTAATCATTGACCGTGTTGTGGAGTGGTATGATACTATACAAGATGGTGTTAGAATTGATGGTGAATTACGTAAATTATTTGCATCTTCAAAGATTTTATTTGGAGAAAATCCAAATTTTGATGATATGGGTGATTTAGTAAAAGTAAATAATATCATCGCATTATCTGATGAAGAAATTGATTTATTGATAGATTCAATTATCTTAAAAGATTCCTTAGCTAATCAACTAATCAAAGTGGGAGAAGAGGGAATTTT
>JAAYBG010000088.1 GCA_012718985.1 Acholeplasmataceae bacterium | reverse complement strand
TTCTTTCATTTTTTGATATTTATGATGTAAATGAATACAATGTGCTTCTAATTCAGGAGTATTTAAATATAATGAATTGACAATTCGGCGTTGTCTCTGTCCCATTGTGGCATTCGTTGCCCAATTATTTTCTGGAATCCAACGCTTCTTTATTTCTTTATCAACATCTACGGGTTCCATCATTTGACCAATCAAACCATCAACAGCAATCATAACAGGGTTACGATAAATATCCGATAAATCAAATGATTCTTTAATAATATCTACTGTTTCTTGAAGTGATTCAGGAGCAAAAGCTAAACAATAATAATCCCCATTACCGCCCCCACGAGTAACCTGTTTATAATCCGCTTGGGAAGGTTGGATTCCTCCTAAGCCAGGGCCACCTCGCATAACATTGATAATCACTCCTGGTAATTCTGAACCAGCCATATAGCTAATTCCTTCTTGTTTTAAAGCAATTCCTGGTGAAGATGAGGATGTCATCACTCTAACACCTGCTGCACTAGCACCATAAACCATATTAATTGCTGCAATTTCTGATTCTGCTTGTAAGAATACTCCACCATAGTCTCTCATATACCGAGACAAATATTCTGGAAGCTCGCTTTGCGGTGTAATCGGATAGCCAAAAAACGCTTTGCAGCCACCTTTTAATGCAGCCAAAGCCATAGCTTCATTCCCTTTCATCATTAATTTTGCCATTTGTATATTCCCCCAATAAAAATGTTTTTTATATTTAGTATTTAAATTATGCCATTTGAAAAAATAGTATTACTCTAATCGATAAACAGTAATGACAACATCAGGACACATCATCGCACAATTCGCACAACCAATACATTTTTCTGGTGTATGAATGCGCATCGGTTGATATCCCTTCGCATTTAATGAATTCTTATCTAATTCCAACAAACCAAGTGGACATGCAGCTATGCATAAGCCACAGCCTTTACAGCGTTCTATTGCTACTTCGATTTTACCCTTCGCCATATCAATCTCCTTAAAGCCATTTTTCACGTAGAAGTATCTTCAGGGGAAATTTTTCCCCTAAAATATCAGAAGGTAATTGTTGTAATAAAGACTCTATCCCTGTAGTATAAACTACTTGAATATGGGTTAGTGCAACAACTTCCTTAATTAATTGATTTGAATAAATCATATTTTCAACTGTAGTATTTTTTAAATAATTACTGTTATTGATAAGCCCTGTAATTCTAAGCTTAGATTCATTTGTTAGCGTATTAATCATCTTGATGATTTTTTCAACACTATTTGTTTCAGGACGAAATACATTAATTACCATCCACATTTCGTATAAAGTATCAACAATATCACTTTCATATTGCTTTAGTACTTTAATTCCATTCTCATCTCCCCCACAATCAAGGATAATCAATTTATCGCGTTTAAAAATCTTACCTTGAATCGCTGGAGATAAATAGGGCATATCCAGTCCTTTTGTTGAAGAGTAGGTATCAGAAATCACTTCGATTTGTTCTTTGTTTAGTATTTCTCTGATTTCTCGAGAACGAAAATATGTATTGACAATATCTAAATCTGCAAGGCAAACTGGATATTCTTTCACTAATTTCTGTGCTAAATTGACAGAGAATTCCGATTTCCCGCTACCACTATGACCAACAATAATAATAAGAGGAGCTTTCATTATCGTTTTATATAATTACTCCTAACATTACGAATGGTACGAATTCTCTCTTCTGCTAAATAATTTGCAGCTTGACTAGGAGTAATCTGTTTTTCTTTCGAAATTTTGAATATATCTAAAACCTTATCATAGATTTTTTTAACTTTTTTAGTCGCTTCTTGAGAATCATAACCAATAATTTCTTGGTAAACATTAATAACTCCACCAGCATTTACAACATAATCAGGAGCATATAATATTCCTTTGTTTTGTAAAACAACTCCATGGCGTTCTTCTTTTAAAACATTATTAGCTGACCCACAAATAATTTTAAATTTAAATTGAGGAATTGTCTCGTCATTAATAATCGCTCCCATTGCACATGGTGCAAAGATATCATAAGAACCTTTAAAAATCTCGTTGAACGGAACAACGGTAACTGGAAACTCACGAGTAACACGGTCTATTTTTTCTTGTTTGATATCGGAAATAAATACCTTAGCCCCATCTTGAACCAATAACTTAACTAGGTTATAACCTACTTGACCAACCCCTTGAACAAGAACTTTTTTATCTTTTAATTCATTGGAACCATACATTTCCAAACAAGAAGCTCTCATTCCCCAATAAACACCTAAAGCTGTGAAGGGAGAGGGATCTCCTGATGTTTTTTCCAAACCGGTAATATGACTCGTTTCCATAGCAATATAGTCCATATCATTTGTATTGGTATTGACATCTTCTGCAGTAATGTAACGTCCATTTAATGATTGAACATATCGACCAAAAGCACGCCAATAGGCTTCAGTTTTTACTTTATCCGGATCTCCAATTAGGACCGTTTTACCTCCACCAAGATTAAGACCTGCAACCGCATTCTTATAGGTCATCCCTCTGGCTAGCCTTAAAACATCTTCTACCGCTTCCTCTTCCGAAGCATAGTTCCATAATCTTGTTCCACCAAGAGCAGGACCAAGTGTCGTATCATGAATGCAAATAATACCCTTCAATCCTGTTTCCTTATCATAAAAATAAACCAATTGTTCATAGCCATATTTAGCCATATAATCAAACTTATTCAAAATATTCCTCCTCCATTTTCTCTTTATTTTAACATATTTCAATGTAATAGTAAACGCTTTCATAATATTTCTGAAAAAAACTGATTAAATCCTTAGTCAGCAATAAATTCTCGAACAACTTCTTCTTTTTTTAAGACTCGTAATACTCCTTGAGCAAGAGCAAGCATTTCGTTTTCCCCTGGATAAACAAGCAGTGGAGCAATAAAGGTAACTCTTTCTTTAACTTCTTTGACCAAATAATCACTGTATGCTAAACCACCGGTTAAAACGATGTAATCAACATTTCCTTTAAAGACTGTTGCACAGCCTCCTATTTCTTTTGCTAATTGGTATATCATCGCATCGAATATTAATTTAGCGTAGGCATCTTTTTGTTCAATGCGTTTTAAAATTTCCCTCGCATCATTGGTATGAAGATA
>JAAYBG010000087.1 GCA_012718985.1 Acholeplasmataceae bacterium | reverse complement strand
TGGTTGCAAAGTAGTAGGTAAAGTCTTTTGCTAAATCTCCTGTTTGAATAGGAATTGTAGATATGAAAAAATCCTTTAGTTTTAAGTCTTTAATAACTTCAATATAACCATTATACCCAAGAGTTGTTACATCATCAATGGTTTGTTTATTATCAAAATGAACATGTTCTCTACTTACATAACCACGAACATTTCCTTTCGCATCAGCTTCAACTACGACATTACCGACAGGACCATTACCATCGATTTTAATCGTAAGAGACTCTTCCCCCTTTAACATCGCTCCCATCATTGTTCCGATAGTCATCGTCTTTCCCAGAACAGAAGCTGCGCTAGGCCATAAATCATGACGTTTGATTGCCTCATTTGTAATATCAACAGTATCCGCAAGAAAAACTCTTATTCTTTTATTTAGTGCTAAAGCTTTTATTAAAATACCCATATTTTTCTCCGTTTAACCACATATATTCTAGTATAAAATGCCATGTAAATCAACTTATTTATAAATATTGTTTTCCCTTATGCAATAAAATATGTTATAATAGACGAGTAAAAAATAAAGTATTAAGAGGGGTATCGATGAATAAAATAGTTGTGAAAAGTCAATATTCAAAAAAAATGCATCTCGCATTTTATAAGTTTCATATGTTTAGAAAATCAACAAAAATATATTTCATTATGCTAATAGGAGCATTTACTCTATATTTAGCGATTAGATATTCATTAACAGCAGAAATGGATCCAACAAATCTGATGATTGTTTGGTCGTTAGCGATATTTTCTATCTTATTAACGCCAATGATTATGATGACTAGAACATATTCCATTGTTCGCCAAGAAGCAAAAGAACGAAAAGACACAGTCGAAATTCTTGAAATCACAAAGGATAGGATTTTACGTAGATTGGAAAAAGCGGGTAGTGTTGCGATTGGATGGTACAACGTGGATAGTGTTTATGAAACAAAAGATGCTTTTTATTTCTATTTATCAGCAGAACAAGGATTAGTGGTTGTTAAGAATGACATCGTTAATGGCGATGTTGAATCATTGAGAAATATGATTAACAAGAATTTAAGACCGAACAAAAAGGGAAAAGTATCGTATAAAAAATGCTTTAAGGAAAAAAACAATGATTAATATTGAAGATTATAAAAGTTATTATCAAGATAACCATGATTTTTTTGCTTTGTTGATTGAAAACAATTCCTTGGTTTATGATCGGCTTAGTGATGTGTTCAAAGTTTTAGGATTCATCGAGATGATGGTAGATATGTATAAAAAAATTGATGAAGAATTAGAAATAATCTTTGAAACGGGTTTTAGTTATTTTCATGAACAAATAGAACAGATAAAAATCTATTATAAAGATTATTTCAAAGGAAACTTTATCAAGTTTGAACGCTATGCACAATTGATTAATTATAATTTATATTTAGATGATTTAAAAGAAGCATTAAATGAAAAAGAACTGTTGAATAACGAAACAAAAGAAGGATTAACAGAATTGGAGCAGGAAATTGAAAATATTCTAGTAAAACAAGAAAAATTTAATGATGATGATATCAATCGATTTGATTTGATGGTTGGAGAACTTGTGAATTCTTCTGAACCAATATATACAACTCAGGAAATATTCGCGATGATTGTTGAGGAATTAGAATTATAAAAAAAGCCTCATTAAGAGGCTACACGTTGACATAGTCAACGTTTTTTTATTTTTTACGCATATGTGGGAATAAGATAACATCTCTAATAGAATCGATTTGTCCTAGTAACATTACAGTTCTATCAATCCCAATTCCAAGACCACCAGTAGGAGGCATACCGTATTCTAATGCTTCAATATAATCGTTATCCATTTCTGTTGCTTCATCGTTACCCAAATCTTTTTCTTTCAATTGATTGACAAAGCGTTCACGTTGATCAATTGGATCGTTCAACTCGCTGAAAGCATTAGCGAATTCTTTTTTATTGATAAACAACTCAAATCTTTCGGTAAATCTAGGGTCTTTGCTCTTTTTTGCCAGTGGACTAATCTCAAGCGGATGACCATAGACAAATGTTGGCTGAATTAATGTTTCTTCAACATATTTTTCAAAGAAAAGATTGATAATATGACCGATTGATTGTTGATGTTTAGCTACAATAATTTCATGCTTTTTAGCAAGCATCAATGCTTCATCAAGATTGGTTATTTCGAAGAAATCTAGACCAGTTATCTCTTTAATTGCGTCTACCATATGAATTCTTTTAAAAGGTTCGCCAATATGAATTAGATTTCCTTGGTATTCGATATCAGACTTTCCTAAAATATCTTTGCTTATTGTTTGGAAACAGTCTTCGACTAAATCCATCATTCCTTCCATATCAGAGTAGGCTAAATAGGCTTCGACTGTTGTGAATTCTGGATTATGTGTTGAGTCCATTCCCTCATTACGGAAAAGACGACCGATTTCATAAACAGCCTCCATTCCCCCAACGATTAGTCTTTTTAGTGGCAATTCGGTTGCAATACGCAAATAAAAATCCATATCCAAGGCATTATGATGAGTTACAAAGGGACGAGCATTAGCACCTCCGAGAATTGGTTGTAAAATTGGAGTTTCTACCTCAACAAATCCTCGACTATCAAAAAAGTTTTGAAAAGCTCGAATAATTTTTGGACGTAAAAAAGCAATTCTCTTAGAATCTTCGTTCATGATTAAATCCACATAACGGTGTCGTCTTGCTTCTTCACGATCCTGTAAACCATGGAACTTCTCTGGTAGTGGGCGTAAAGCTTTAGAAAGATGAGTGTATTTACTAGCTTTGATGGTGATTTCTCCTGTATCGGTTCTGATAATTTCTCCTTCGATACCAACAAAATCTCCAATATCGCCTTTTTTAAAAATCTCGTATTCTTTTTCACTTAAATGGTCGCTACGAACATAAATTTGTAATTGACCAAATTTGTCTTGGATATGCATAAAGCCGACCTTACCCTTAAAGCGTTTAGTCATAATTCTCCCTGCAACAGTGGCAAAGACATTCAAATCTATTAATTCTTCTTTTGTAGCATTTTCATACTTTGTTTTCAATTCTAAAGAGTTAGTTGTCCGTTTAAAAGCACTTCCAAAAGGGTCAATTCCCATTTCGCGAAGAGCTTCCATTTTTTGACGGCGGACTAATTCTTGATCGTTTAAGTATAATTCATCTGCCATTAGTTTTCACCTCGTATTTCTTATATATTATAGCATAAAAAGAATAATTTACAATAATACTATAAATTATTCTTCAACATACTTGTATAGCAAATTAGTAATAAAGGAATAACCATCTAGGGATATATGTAACCCTTCAACGGTAAATTCTTTTTTTAATCGGTTGTCATCATCAAGAAGATGAGAGAAAATATCAATGTAGGTAATATTTTGTTCTTCCGCAAATGTAACGAGAGCACTGTTTATCTTTTCGATGTCTGGTTGTTTGCGTCTACCAACGATGATTTTACTGACAGCGGTTGCTTTTTTATTGATTGGGTATAAAGAAATTAAATACAATTTCGTTTCAGGCAATTTTTCTTTTAGGATGAAAACAATCTTCTTGATATTCTCTATAATATATGAAGGTTTTTTCTTTTCGCTTAAATCGTTTGTTCCTATTTGTAAGAAAATCTTTTTTGGTTTCATCATGATGACATTAGATTCCAGTCGATCTAGAACACCATCAGTAGTATCACCAGCGATACCACGATTGTAAATATTAAACTCGCGGAGAAATTCATCTGTTCGATAAAATTCGGTTAAAGAATCACCTAAAAAGACAATGCTTTCTTTCTCTAGTTTTCGATTCAATAATTCATAATATTCTTTTTTCCCTTCCTTACTATTTTTCATGTATTTAATAAAAGTATGCAAAAAGATACTAATTAATACAATGTTAGATAGAAAAAGAATAATCAAGATAAAAAACATTACATTTTCAAAAGTAATCATGGGAATCCTCCAAAAATATTGTATCACAAAGGGTAAAAAAACTAAACAAAAACTTTATCTTGTGACGAAATTATGGTATAATACTACATAGTATGAACGGGTGATTAAATGGAATGGTTTATTACAGGTAGCATAATCATATTAGGAATTGCTTTTTTTGTTGTCTTTACGGTAATGAAAGATAAAAACAACAATAAAATAATAGAAGACCACTTACGAGAAATCTCTAAGCAGTATAATATGAAATTTTCTTTAGGGGTTAAGGAAGAATATGACTATCTTATCGAGAATAAGGAAGTAGTTATATATATAAAAAAAGCGAAGATTCCCAGCAACTCCTCGGTTACTATCAATGCGCGTAATACTTGGTGTTTAAGATGGGGAGGAAAACGTGTGGGAAGAAGTTATCCTAATATGCGTTATATGAAAGAATTAATTCCTTATTTGATTTGTGAATACCAAAACGAGAAAAAAGTGATTAAGGTAGTTTTAATTTACCCCGATACAGAAGTAATTTTAAAGTACTTAAATGAAAGCGAATTGGCAACAGTTAAACCGCTAGATAATAATTATGGAACAAGGGCAATCAGATTTTTAGATTTTGAAGAAGCGTTTAAAGAATTAATCAAATAGACGACTTAATAGGAGAAATATATGAAAAAAACATTATTAATATTTATTTTAATAGGAATTATTATGATGATTACAGGATGTAAAGCGAGTGATCAAGCAGATATCTATACAACTGTTTATCCAATTGAATTTGTTGCAAAGGAGATTGTGAAAGACAAAAAAATAGTTAAGTCTGTGTATCCTCGGGGAGGAGAAGTTCATGACTATGAACCATATCCAAAACAAATTATAGCAATTGCTGATAGCGACATTTTATTTTATATTGGCTTAGGATTAGAACCCTTTATTGAGAATGCGTTGACAACAACGTTTAACAACTTAAAAACCGTAAAAGTAACTGATGGACTACAGCTTGTTGAAATGGATGGAACTCATACCCATGGCGATAGAGAAAATAATCATGAAGGAAAAATTTATGATACTCATGTTTGGCTTGACCCAATCTCAGTAATAGGAATAACTAACACTATTCTTCAAGAATTAATTCTAATCTATCCCGAATATACAGAAGAGTTCACCAGTAATGCCAACGCATTGATTTTGGAACTGGAAACACTGCATAATGAGTTTATTGAAACACTGTCGGATGAAACCATCACGAGTAAAACAATTATGGTAGATCATGACGCTTACGCTTATTGGACTTTCCGTTATGGAATTAATCGCATTAAATTGCGTAGTGACAACGAAAGTAATGAGGTAGATGCAGCAACATTGATAGCCAAAATTAATCAAGCAAAAGAATTGGGAATTAAATATATAATTGCTTCTAAAAACGAAACAAAATCGGCTTTATTCGATCAATATTTATCGAATTTAAATGCTGAACAAGAAGAATTACATCATTTAGGAACGATAACAACCAATGAATTGAAAGCCGGCAAAAACTATTTAACAATTATGCGAGATAATTTACAGGTATTAATTAAAGTTTTGCCACGTGAATAGGTGAAGATGCCTTATCCGTAAAAAAGCAAAAAAGGCTTGCATTTTATATTCGTTTATAGTAGAATAATAAAGCAGTTTAAAAGCTGCTTAAATTGGTGGGGTAGCGAAGTGGCTAAACGCGGTGGACTGTAAATCCACTCTCTCCGAGTTCGGTGGTTCGAATCCACTCCCCACCACCATTAATTTTTTTATGATAGGTAGGGCTATAGCCAAGCGGTAAGGCAACGGACTTTGACTCCGTCATTCTCTGGTTCAAATCCAGATAGCCCTGCCAT
>JAAYBG010000086.1 GCA_012718985.1 Acholeplasmataceae bacterium | reverse complement strand
CCTTCAAAGGGAGTGAGATGTTGATCACTGGTGCCTTGATTATCATGAAGGTGAACGCAAATTAATTTGCTCGCATATTTATGCCAAGGAAAATCTTCAATATCTTGAGAAAAACAATTAGCATGTCCCGCATCAAAACAAAAACGCAACCAAGGACTACGGATGTTTGTAAAAAGGTAGTCGTTATATTCATGTTTACGAATATTTTCTAATGCGATATGGACTTGTTTCTCACTAGCCAGAGTAACTAACTCGTGCATTCTCATTAACCCTATCTGAGAAATACCAGGAGGATTCAACCCACGAAGCGTATGAACAATCACAGTATCAATCTTTAGTTTGCTGGCCATATAAATTCCTTCCTTGATTTGTTCATAATAGGTCTTCCCATTTTCACTATCTTCCCATAAAGCATTGGCAAGAGCAAAGGGTAAATGAATGGTTTCTATCGTTAATCCTTCCTCACGAATAATCTGCGCAGTTCTTTCAAGTTCGTCTTTATTCTCTTTCCATTCTAAAAAAACGCCATCAAAACCAATTTCTTTGATTAATCGAGCTCGACTGCGAACGTCTGAATGAAAACCATATTCAAAAAATATATTTTTTTTCATCTTTTTCTCCTTTTAGAACAAAAAGCGCATTGTATTGTATTGCGCTTTTCAGATCGCCACAATGGGTTGTAGCCTATTTATTTACGATGTATAAAATACCAATCGTCTTTGGTCCACAATGAGTAGAAATCACTCCACTTGCACGGGTTTCATAAATATTAGTAAAATGTTTCGTCTTTTTTAATTCTTCTTTAAAATATTCGGCCGCAACACCGCTCAAAGAATGGGTTACCATGATAAACTCAGGGTCAATATTTTCTAAATCATGGTAAACATAATCTAAAATAATATTTAAAGCGCGACTGAATTTCCCCATCGGTTTCTTGGCAACTTGCATTGCTCCTTCTTCTACTCTGATAATTGGTTTTATCTTCAATAGGGTTCCGAATATCTTTGTTGTTCCACTACAGCGTCCTCCCTTATGAAGATATTCAAGGGTGTCAATAGCAAATTGAGTTTTTACTCGGGGAACGATTTCTTCGATTTTAGCTTTGATTTCCGCTCCATCAAGACCTTGGTCACGGAATTTTGCTGCTTTTAATAAAAGCAAGCCGATTCCGCTCGATAAATTCTTCGAATCAACAATAAAAACTTTGCCTTGAGGAAATTCTTGACTGGCAAGAATGGCATTATTATATGTTCCGGAAAAACCGCTCCCAATTCCCATATAGATGACTTGTTCATAATTTTGTAATATTTTCTTAAACTTTTCTTCAAAAATTGCTGGTGGAATAGCAGAAGAACGAGGTAATTCACCAAATTCTTTTACTTTTTCGTACATCTCTTCAGTAGTGATATCGATTCCATCAGAATAAGTTATCCCACCAATAGTAACATATAGGGGTAATACTTCGATTTCATTCTTTTCATATAATTCTTTTGTTAGATCGGCAGTGCAATCTGTTAATATACAAATTTTTTTCATATCATAATCCTATCATTTTGTTTTATTTCTTTGTTTTCTTTTCTCGATATGAATCCATATCCATAGCAAATTCCAATACTTCTTCTGGTTTATGAAAGATAATTTCCAGGCAATGAAGCTCCTGATAATCGATCTTATTCAATTCATAAAACACTTCTTT
>JAAYBG010000085.1 GCA_012718985.1 Acholeplasmataceae bacterium | reverse complement strand
CAGGAATTGAAGAACTGATGAAGCGTTCAAAAGCTGGTTTATTTGAGTATCAATTAGAAAGTTATTTTGATCAGCATATTAAATATCATGGTCAGAAACAAAATTCCTTTAAAACAATTGCAGCAACCGGAGTGAATGCGACAATCTTACACTATGTTTTCAACAACACCAAACTACAAGATGGTGAATTAGTCTTGTTTGATTTAGGTTGTTGCACGGATTATTATGTAAGTGATATTACGAGGACATTCCCTGTGAATGGTAAGTTTTCCAAACGTCAAGCCGAAGTTTATCAGGAAGTATTAGCTGTAAATAAGAAATGTATTGCTTTCTTAAAGGCGGGAATTACTTGGAAAGAATATCATGAGTTTGCCCGAGGGCTGATTATTGAAGCTTGCAAGCGATTGGGTTTAATTACGGAGGATAAAGAGGTTATCAATTATTACTGGCATGGCATTGGTCATTCAATAGGATTAGATACTCATGATCCTATCTTATACAATGAACCTTTACAAGCAGGAACTGTGTTAACGGTAGAACCAGGAATCTATATCAGCGAAGAAAAATTAGGAATTAGGATTGAAGATAATGTCGTTATTACCGAAGAAGGGTGTATCAATTTAAGCCAAGACATTATCAAAGAAATCAAAGATATTGAAGAATTTATGAAAAAATAACGAAATAGTAGCCTTGAGGAATCAAGGCTTTTTATTTTGAAAAAATAAAAAATAAAATAAAAAAGGGTTTGTTTTTCTATTATATAAGTAAGGAGGATATTCAAATGAAAAAAATGGCAATAATCATCTTACTTTTTTGTATTTTTATCGGAGCGAATGTAAAAGGATATAGTACAACAGGCCATCCAGAATTTATCGAAATTGATTTTGTCGACGAAGGAAAATTGTTGATTAATTTTTCCAAAGAAGAACTGGAATATGGCTATCAAAAAATATCCAAACCGAAATTTTGGGGTTGGTCTACTTATTTTTTTAATTACAATTGTGATGCACATTATATTGGAGAGGTTTTATTTTCAAAAAGCAATAAAACTGCAACGCCGTATTTTGTTGATTACGTGCTTGAAACAAGCGATATCAGTAAAACGAGTACCACTGTTTCTGGTGCCATCTCGGCGAAGATAGCTGGAGCGATTAAAAAAGTAACCGGAAATATTTCTGGGGGAATCAATGGAGAAAAGGAACAAGAAAGTAAAATTAGTAAAACAGAAACGACAAAAGTAAAAATTGAGATTCCACCCTATAGTCGAGTGGCGCTAAAGGTAACGGGAGAAGCCAAAGTAACCAATGCAGTTAGCAAATATTATATTTTAGGAATGACGTTTAAAAAAGGAACTTGGGAAACAATTGAAGCAATTACTGAGTATTATGAATTATATGAGGAGAAGTATCGATGAAAAAATATGCAATTTGTTTTTTTCTAACGATCAGTATTACCATTGCCTGTTTAATTCTCGTCGTTTTGAAGCCATCTCCAACATTAAAACTAACGACCGTGAAAAAAGCCTATAGTTATGTTTCTTGCTATCAAGAAGAAGAAAGAATACAAGTAGATATTCTCATCAATGATTTGAATAAGTCGATAACAAACAAAGAAAAATACTCATCGCTATCGATTTCTGATAAAACTCATCATAATGAATTAGTTCTTAATTTGGAAAAAGTAATTTATCGAGGTGAGAATGTTACGATAAATCAAGAATCCTTTTATCAATATAGTTATTATTTTACCGTTTTATTTAAGACAGAAGATAAATTTCTTTTAGAAATAGATGATGCTTATCTCTGTATGAATTATCGAAATATGGATATCAATCTCGCTATCGGTAGTTTTTCTTATTATAAAGTCCCTTATTTCGGGGATGATAAAGCGCATATTTCCATTTCTAAATTGCAACCTATTGTCAATGATTTAGAGGAAGAAAAAATTCTTGTTGGTGTGGTTATGGGAATAACCAATCAAACCAATCAACCAATCACCATTGAAAAAATCACAGCTCTTGATTTGAATTTGCAATTTTTCAGTGCGGATTTTATGGTCATCGAGGAGGAGGTTTTTTCTAATAGCAACATCTCAACTTTATTAGGGAAAAGTTATTCCCTTCATGGAACAAAGGATAACAACGAAGAAGTTTTATTAGTCATCCCTTCTAATACAAAAGTTGATTATCTATTGCCGATTAAATATCATGGAGCTTTTAAAACAAATAAAATGGGTTTTTTAATTGAGTACAAGATAGGAGAAGAACAAAATACTCTATATTATGATGAATTTTTATTCTTTACAACAAAAACCAAAAATTTATCAATTGGTGAAGTTTTAACTTATGAAAAATAAGGAAAAAGGGCAAACAAATGGATGATGTCTTGGTGAGGCTATCGAACATTACAAAAATTTATGGAAAGAACAAGGTGCTCAATCAGCTTAATTTAGAGTTTAGGAAGAAGAAAGCATACCTATTAGTCGGGGAAAATGGTTCTGGGAAAACGACAATTTTGAAAGTTATCTTGGGACTCATTTCTTATGAGGGGGAAAGAACCATCACTTGTAATCAAATTGGGTATGTTCCCGATAGCCTCCACTTCCCTTATTACCTTACATGCTATGATTTTCTATATAACTTGGGTTTAATTAAAAACATATCACCAGAAAAAATAAAAAAGGCATTGGAAATTTTAAGTAAGGAATGGGAAATTTATCCCCATATCAATAAAAAAATCCATGAGTGTTCAAAAGGGACGAAACAAAAATTATTGATTATTCAAGCGATGTTGGCTAATCCAGATATCTATATTTTTGATGAAGCTTTGAATGGCTTAGATCAAAACATGCAATTAAAACTATTTGATTTTATTCAAGCGATGAAGGATGCGGGTAAGACAATTATCATAACAAGTCATTATTTTTCGCTGTATAAAAAAGTTGTTGATCAAGTGATTTATCTCAAAGAAGGTAAAGCGTATGATCAATTTAATTAAATGTCATTATTCTTATTTAGTTTCGAAAACGACAGTGCTGATGATAAGCATTGTTTTGGTTATTCATTTATTTAGCTGTTTTATGATAGGATATGATTGTATTGACTTTTCCTGGCAAAGCCAAGCAAACCAATATTATTTAGAAAGCAATTTGTTTTTCATCAAAACAACAGGCATATTTATCGTAGTTTTTCTTTTTTCTTATTCTTTTATAACCAAACAAGATAATTATTGTACTTTAATCATTACGAGTAATATTTCTAGAAGTAAATACTTTATTACTAAGATTATTACTATTTCACTATTTCTGCTTGGCTTTCTTTGGATAGAAGTGTTCATATTTATTGTTATTGGAGGTCTCTATTATCCTCATGTTATCCTAGAGCCTGACTTCTTATTTTTATTTATTCAGTTATATTTGTTAATGATATATTATGGTTTATTTGCTTTGGTCTTAATTCAATGTTTTGATAATATCTATATGTCAATCATTCCTTTTGCTTTTTATACCATTGCGAGTATTTTCCAGGATGAGAAAGATAATTTTTTTATTTTTAAAATAATTTTACCAACTATTAGTACTACTGAATCAAGGGGGAATTACTATCAAATCCTTTTCTTGATGATTATTTTATTTTTTATTAATGGCATTATTTATCAAAAGCGCGATTTTTAGTTTGTAATACTTTCAATATTTTGATATAATGACTAACAGTAAAATAAAAATAAAAGGTGGTAGTATGAAGAAAATAGGTTCTTTAGTGATTATCTTTTTAAGCATTTTTTTACTTGCTTGTACGAAAGAAAAAAAGATCGCTATTGTAGGTGAAGATGAAGTTCAAGTAGGAGCCACAATCAAACTTGAACTAGAGGCGAATTTCAAGATAGCTGATGAGGGATTGTGGACCAGTAGCGATGAAGGGATTGCTACTGTTAATGGCGGAATTGTGAGGGGTGTAGAACCAGGTGAAGTCGTGATTCAAGTTAAAACTGGTAGTCTGGTTGTTGAGAAAACCATTCTTGTAATAGAAGCACCATTTGCCATTATTATCGAAGGAGCAAATAAGGTGAAGGTAGGGGGAGAAATTGCTTTAGAAGTAACAACATTTCCGCTTGTGATTGGAGAAACAACCTATATATCAAAGGATGAAAGGATTGCTACAGTGGATTCAAAGGGAATCGTCACTGGAATAGCTAAAGGAACAACGAGTGTTGTTGTAAGTATTAAGGGTATTAGTTCTGAATTTGCTATTGAAGTTTATGAAGAAGAAATATTGGAGATTATTATTTCTGGTGAAGAAATCGTCAGAATAGGAAAATCAATCTTTTTAACTTCGAATATCGATGTGACTTGGTCGAGTAGTAATGAAGAGGTTGCTGAAGTGTATGATAATGGTGAAGTAATTGCCGTTAGTATTGGTGAGGCTATCATTACGGCAACAGATAAAACAAATCCAAACAATAAAAACACATTTTTAGTAACAGTGATTGGAAAAGTTCCAACGGGTATTATTATCAGCGGTCGTAATAAAGTGAGTATTAATCAAAGTACAGTACTAACTGTAACCGCCTATCCAGAAGGGGCGAATACAGCAGTAGTTTGGTCATCAAAAGATGAAAATATCGCCACCATCGATGAAGAGGGAATGGTTACAGGAGTTGCAATCGGTAAAACTACCATCAAAGCTGTATCGGCTGATGATGAGAATGTAATGACGATATTTACTATTGAAGTCATTGCTGCTGCACCAGATGAAATAATCCTTACTGGAGAACAAGAAGTAACTGCTGGCAATTTCATTTATTTGAATTTACAAGTAATTGGGGGAGAGGTTAGCAAAGAAGTTGTTTGGACGACATCGGATAAGACCGTTCTTAAAGTCGTTGATGGGACTGTCTTAGGATTAACGGCGGGCTCAGCAACCATTCGGGCAACATCAATCCTGAATGACCAAGTTTTTGATGAAATCACCATCACTGTAAGGCAATATAATGCTCCAAGAGAGAAGCAAGAAGATTTAGAATATGTTGATGAGATCATTGCCCGATTAACCTTAGATGAAAAAATCGGTCAAATGTTTATTTTTTCTTATAACGGAACTAGTCTAACATCACAAGCAAAAAATGCTATTGCCCAATATAAACTAGGTAACTTTATTCATATGGGTTACAATGTTCCTGATGGTGAAACAGCAGGTGCATTTACAACTGAATTGCAAAAGGAAATCATTGCTATTACGAAGATACCGGCTTTTATTTGTATTGATCAAGAGGGTGGTCGAGTAGCCAGACTTGTTAACGGAGGAACTCGTTTTTTAGGTAACATGGCCCTTGCTGCAACAACCAATCCTCAAAATGCATATCTTGTAGGGAAGGCAACAGGAGAAGAATTAAAGAATTATGGGATTAACTTCGATTTAGCACCGGTGTTAGATGTGAATAATAATCCGAATAATCCAGTCATTAACAATCGTAGTTATTCAGATAATGCCATTACCGTTTCCTTATTTGGTCGACAGATGATAGCAGGATTAAAAGAAAGCAATGTTATGGGTTGCGCAAAACACTTTCCTGGTCATGGAAACACAAGTACAGACTCTCATACTTCACTGCCTAAAATAACAAGTACCAAAGAGAATTTATATGCGATTGAATTGGCACCATTTATCAGCGCCATTGCTGGGGGAATAGATGCAATCATGACAACGCATATCATTTTTTCAGCAATTGACAAAGATTATCCAGCAACATTATCAAAGGCTGTGTTGACTGATTTGCTGCGGGAAGAGCTTGGCTATCAAGGGATTATTGTTACCGATGGTATGGAAATGAAAGCCATTGCCGATAACTATGGCGTTGGTCAAGCAGCAGTCTTAGCGGTAAAAGCAGGAGCTGATATGCTTGCTTATACATCGATGAATAATCCGATTACCGCTCATCAAGCGATTAAAGCAGCTGTCGTTAATGGGGAAATCAGTGAAGCGAGAATCAACGATTCTGTTCGTCGTATCCTTTTGAAAAAGGTAAAATACGATTTATTTGATAATCATCTTCCTAGTGAAAACTATCAAAATTATGATTTATCCACTCATCAAGAGTTAAATCTAGAAATTGCAAAACAAGCGGTTACGGTTCATTTGGGGACTTTTTCAGGGTTAGATAAAACAAAATCAACATTAATTCTGTCAACCAAAGCTTCATTGACCCTTGAACCTAATTTAAGTGGTAGCGATAATTCATTTGGATATATTGCTAGTCGTTATCTAAAAACAAAAGGCTTTAGCAAATGCGATTTTCTAGATATATCCTCACTAACGAGTGGGAGAGTAACCGAACTCGTTCAAATTGCTGGAGGTTACGAGCAAGTTGTTATTGCTGTTGGTGATGCGAATAATTTACAAATAAACTTAGTCAATCAATTAGCAAATAAAGACGAGAATCTATTAGTAATAGGATTAAATCTTCCTTATGATATCAATAAATATGCTAATACTGTGAATCGATATTTGTGCATTTATGAATATAGTCCAATTATGGTTGATGCTTTAAAAAGATTATTGAATGGGGAATACACTCCAACAGGAAAATCGCCGATTATTTTAACAAGGT
>JAAYBG010000084.1 GCA_012718985.1 Acholeplasmataceae bacterium | reverse complement strand
AATTAATGAATATGATTGCAGATGATTTCGCTATTGATTTTAAGACTCAAATATCAGATTTTCCTAGTGATTATCAGAAAGCAACACGGGTTTCTAGCGGACAAATTTTAAATGATATCAGTAAACTGCATCCTGGGATTATTGGAGGATCTGCCGATTTAACTGCCTCAACAATGGCTAAAGGAATTGATGGGAATTTTTCTTTGGAAGATAGAAAAGGAAGAAATATCAATTTTGGTGTGCGTGAACATGCGATGGCAGCAATTTCTAATGGAATCGCTCTTCATAAGGGGTTAAGACCATTTTGTAGTGGCTTTTTCGTTTTTTCTGATTATATGAAACCAGCAATTCGATTATCGGCACTTATGAGGCTACCAGTCATTTATATTTTCACTCACGATTCAATTGCAGTTGGTGAAGATGGACCAACTCATCAACCAATAGAACAACTAACGATGTTCCGTAGTATTCCTGAAATTAATGTTATTCGCCCTGCAGATGCTTTTGAAACAAAAGAGGCTTGGGAAATCGCATTAAAAACAAAAGATTGCCCGACTGTGTTGGTATTGACTAGACAAAATGTTCCGCTTGTGAAAAAGGAAATGACAAATCAAGTGGAAAAAGGAGCCTATGTCGTTAGTTATGAAAAGAAAAAAATAGAAAAATTAATCATGGCCAGTGGTTCTGAAGTTTCACTTGCGATAGCTGTGCAAAAAATTCTTTGGGAAAAAGGAATTGATTCTCGCATCGTTAGTATGCCTTCAATCAATTTATTCGAGAAACAAAAAGAAAGCTATAAGAATAAAATTTTGCCACCTGAAATTACAGCAAGATACGCAATAGAAATGAGTGAAGCAAGTCATTATTATAAATATTTAGGGTTAAAAGGGAAACTATTCAATATCAATCGATTTGGAATTAGCGGTAAATTTGAAGAAGTGATGGCAGACTTTGGTTTTACACCTCATAAAATCGCGCAAAAAATTATAGAACAAGATTAAGTAAAAGACAAAAAGCATTGTAAACCAATGCTTTTTTAATTTACAAATCTATGTTTTTCATAATAAAAATGGTATAATACTATTAGGTATATGAAGGAGAGATAATATGAATTTTCTCGATGAAATAAGGAAGAATAAAAAGGAATTTGTGAAAGAAATATGTGAACTAATTAAAATCCCTAGTGTTTTAGAGGAATCTCCTCACTCAAAGGATGCTCCTTTCGGAAAACCAATTAGAGAGAGTTTGGATTACGTTTTAAACTTAGGTAAAAAAATGGGGTTTATTACGAAAAATGTCGGTAATGTTTCTGGGCATATTGAATATGGTGAAGGAAGCGAAATAATCGGTGTTTTATGTCACGTAGATGTTGTTCCTGCCGATGGAAAATGGAAATATCCTCCTTTTAGTGCTACCATTGAAAAAGATAAAATCTATGGTAGGGGAGCACAAGACGACAAAGGACCGACTATCTGTTCTTTATTTGCTTTAAAAATGATAAAAGATCTGAACATTAAATTAAACAAAAAAGTGCGATTGATTATCGGGACCGATGAAGAAACAGCTTGGCGAGGGATAAGTAAATATCTCCAAGAAGAACAAATGCCTTCGATAGGCTTTTCTCCTGATGCTGAGTTTCCTTTGATATATGGAGAAAAAGGGATTCTTACGTTTGATTTAGTAGCTGATAACGTCGACAAGAAACTAAAAAAAGTGGTTGCTGGAAAAAGATACAACGTTGTTCCTGATTATGCCTATGTGATTCATGAAGATGATCTGGAAAAAGAATATGTAGAATATTTAAAAGAGAAGAATAAAAAAGGAAGGGTTGATACAAACAAATTAGAAATGTTTGGTAAAAGCGCTCATGCGATGATGCCTGAAGCAGGGGAAAATGCAGCGATAGAACTTTGCAAGTTTTTAAGTGAGTATACAAATAATCAGTTAGTTAAATTCATTAACGATAAATTACAAGATTCACGTTGCCATGATATGAATCTTAACTATACTGACGAGGAAATGGGAGACCTGACAATGAATTTAGGGATCTTAGAAATAAATGAGAATAAAAGCAAATTGGGACTGAATTTTCGTTATCCAATTCATTTTGATAGTAAGAATTTTGTTGCGGAGTTTGAGAAGCAAGCAGTCCAATACGGTCTTAAACTAGAATTCAAAGAAGATAAAGCGCCTCATTTTATCGATAAAAATTCTAAACTTGTTCAAACATTGCATCAATCCTATATCAAATATACCGGTGATGATAAAACACCAATTAAAACAATCGGTGGGGGAACCTATGCCCGGGCGATTAAAAATGCCGTTGCTTTTGGAATTTTATTCCCTGGTGAAACGGAATTAGCCCATCAGACAGATGAATATATATCAATTGAAAAGGCAATGTTAGCTTCCGCAATCATAGCACAAGCTATTGTCGATTTGGGGAAAGCAGATGAGACTTAGAAAAGTAAAAAACATTGAGGAAAAAATAAAGCAGTTTGCGGATATCATTATTTTTGAGCCACAATTACAAAAAGGAAAATGGAGAAAAGTGTTTGCTAATGATAACCCGATTCATTTAGAAATAGGAACAGGGAAGGGAAATTTTATTGTTGCTAATGCGATAAAAGACCCTAACATTAATTTTATCGGCTGTGAAGTTTCCCGTAGTATCATTTATAAAGCAGCACTGAAAGCTCAAAATATTGCCAATTTACGGCTAATAAATATCGATGCTTCTTTCTTACAAGATGTTTTCGAAGAGGAAGAAATTAGTCATCTGTATTTGAATTTTAGTGACCCTTGGCCCAAAGCAAGGCATGAAAAAAGAAGATTGACTAGCCCTAAGTTTCTAGATATATATCAAAACCTTTTGAAAAAACAAGGAATAATCGAACTAAAAAGCGATGATCAACATTTTTTCGAATATAGCTTGGTGAAATTTCATGAGAGAAACTGGGATTTTTTAGAACTGAATCTAGATTTACATAAAGAACAAACAGCAGAAATTATTACTACTGAATATGAAGAGAAGTTCAAAGAAATTGGAAAAACAATATATTATATTAAAGTGAGGATAAAAGAATGAAGGATTTAACCTATTTTAAAGAATTGGCAAATTTAAATGGTATTGCTGGACATGAAAGACAAGTCCGCAATTATATGAAAAAGGAATTAACAAAATATAGCGATGAAATTATCCAGGATAAATTAGGTGGTATTTTTGGAATAAAGAGAGGAGAACAAGGACCTACCATCATGATTGCTGGGCATATGGATGAAGTAGGAGCTATGGTTATTGGTATTACGGAGACAGGGTTTATCAAAATGCTCGCCATTGGAGGGTTAAATCCAGAAGTTTTTGTATCACAGAATGTACAAATAACGGTTGGTAATAATAAAACAATCACTGGCGTAGTGGGGGCAATTCCTCCCCATATGTCTCGGAATTCAGAAAAAAAAGAATTATCTTTCGACAATCTATTGCTTGATATAGGCGCCGATTCTAAGGAACATGCAATGGCGATGGGGGTAAAAGTAGGGCAACAAATTACGCCAGTCAATCATTACTACGTAACAGAAGATGGTAAAAAGATTGTTTCCAAAGCATGGGATGATCGGGTAGGTTGTGCTATGGCTTTAGAAGTGATGAAAGAAATCGCTGGGATGAAACATCCAAATACAGTAATAGCGGGTGGAACAGTGCAAGAAGAAGTAGGGTTAAGAGGAGCGAAAGTTGCAAGCGCGATGATTACACCTGATTTGTTTTTAGCTGTTGATGTAAGTCCTATTGGCGATTTCTTACCAAAAAATGATATCAATGCAAATGGAACACTGGGTGGAGGATTTTTGATTCGATATTATGACCCGCGATGTATAATGAACCCAAAACTTCTCCAATATTTTGAACAATTAGCACAAACAAACAATATCAAGTATCAACATTTTAAATCTACCGGAGGAACTGATGCAGCAGAGGCACAGTATGCAGGAAAAGGAACGCTGGCCACTACAGTGGGTGTTCCAGGAAGATATATTCATTCTACAGCGACAATGATTCATGTTGAAGATTTAAAATCAGTTAAAGATATGCTACTTGCAATTATTAAAGATTTCGATAATCAACGATTACAAGAGTTGTTAGCCCATGAATAAAATTTATTTAGGCTCTACAAACAAAGCTAAACTTACAGCTGTAGGTAAAGCAATCCCCAATTATGAAGTCATAGGAATCAGTGTGGAAAGCAAAGTAAGAGCTCAACCACTAGATGATGATGAAACAATAAAAGGAGCGTTGAATCGTGCTCAACAATTACCTAAAGATGGATTAAGGATAGGACTAGAAGCAGGAGTCAATCTTCATCATGGTATGCTATTTATGGTTAACTGGGGTGTATTAATCGACGTTGAAGACAATGTGTACTATGCCGGTGGAACAAGAATACCGCTTACAGAGGAAATTAAACAAAATATTTTTGAAGAAGGTAAAGAATTATCCACTGCTATGGAAAAGATTAGTAGCATTGAAAATATTAAAGAAAAAGAAGGAGCAATTGGCTACTTTACTAATAATCAAGTTATTCGAAGTGACATTTTTGTTCATATTGTGAAATTATTATATGGTCAATATTTATTCAAAAAAGGAGGAAAACAATGAAAGGAATAATGATTCTTGCTAATGGCTTTGAAGATACAGAAGCACTAGCAACACATGATATTCTAAAACGTAGTTCATTAGATGTTGATATGGTTAGTATCAATGAAACAAAGGAAGTGGTGAGTCAATATCATCTACATCTTAAATTAGAAAAGACATTAAAAGAAGCAAAGTTTGCAGAGTATGATTTTTTAGTCATTCCAGGAGGGGGAGCTGTAAAAAAAGTTTTACAGGGGAACCCTGAAATAAAGGAAGTGATCGCCTATTTTGTTAGTAAAAAGAAATTGGTAGCAACAATTTGTGCAGCACCATCCTTGTTGGCTGATGAAGGGTATTTTCTAGAAGAAAAATTTACCTGTTTCCCAGGTTGTGAAACCAATTCACGAGGGGGAAAATACTTGCCTAAGCAAGGAGTTATTACGAGCAATCATTTTATAACAGCAAAATCGATGGCATATACATTAGAATTTGGTTTGGAAATCATCAAGTATTTGCAAGGCGAAGAACAAATGATGAAAGTAAAAAAATCAATTTATGGTGAAAAATAAATAAGGGGTTGTCCCCTTATTTTTTCATTTATTTAAATCAATTTTATAAAAACATTGTAATGATTTGCTCGATATGGTAAAATAAATGTAAGTAAAAAAGCATTTATTGGTGGGAAACATGGTAGAAAAAAGAGAAATGAAAAGCGATAAACAAACGACTACCGTAAAAAACAAGAAAAAGAATCCTAATCCTATCGAAGAAACAAAGGATGTCCTTTTTACTGTGCCTACTGATAAAAAAAGCAAAAAAGTAAAAGTTGCTTCAGAAGAAACTAAAGCACTGACAGAACTTCGGGAAAAAGAAACCGTTGATACCATCAATATCACAGTTAATGATGATATAGAAATAGAAGAAAAGAAACCGATTATAGAAGAAAAAGAACCAGAAATTATTCGCTATTATGATACAAAAATTAAAGAAGGTCTAAATGAAGAAATCGTCGCAAAACGAAAAGAGCAAGGATTAGCTAATATTGCTTCTAGTAACAAAGGAAAATCAATATTTGCTATTATTGCTAGTAATGTTTTTACGTTTTTTAATATTCTATATTTAATTATTGCAATTATTTTGATTATCTTTAATAGCCCAGAGAATATGATAGGATTTGTTCCGGTTATATTTTCAAACTTAATCATAGGTATTATTCAAGAGATTAAGGCGAAGCGAACCATAGAAAAAATGGCATTAATGTCAGCACCAACAGCGACGGTTATTCGTAATGGTGTTAAATTGGAGGTACCAATTCAAGAAGTTGTCTTAGACGATATTATTTTCTTTACTCCTGGAAAGCAAATTTGTACGGATAGTATCATTTTAGAAGGGACAGTAGAAGTTAATGAATCGTTATTGACAGGTGAAGCGGACTCGATAGTTAAAACAACAAAAGATGAATTATTATCGGGTAGCTTTATTGTTAGTGGAGTGTGCGTTGCCCGTGTGGATCGCGTTGGTGATGAGAACTATATTGAGAAAGTTGCTTTTGATGCGAAGAAATATAATCCTCCAAAATCAGAATTACTACGAACTTTACGAGGAATTATCAGAGTTATCGCAATAGTTATTTTCCCGATTTCTATTTTATATTTAATGGCAAATGGTAATATATTTAGTGGTGATGTGACCCTTGAACAATTAAGTGAACAAATTAAAAATGTTGCCTATATTATTCTTGCCATGATTCCTGCTGGGTTATTTTTGTTAACTACAATGGCTCTGGCAACAGGTGTTATCCGTTTGGCAAAAAATAAAACACTGGTGCAAGAACTATATTGTATTGAAATGTTAGCCCGCGTTGACGTATTGTGTTTAGATAAAACAGGAACAATTACCGATGGAACAATGCGTGTTTGTGACAGTGTTGAAGTTAAGAATCATACCGACTATACGATCAGAGAAATAGTAGGTTCGATGATGAGTGCATTTGAAGATAGTAATCCTACCTCAGAAGCATTGATTAAGTTTTTTGATAAGAACAAAGTATTAACTCCAATTGAAATCATTCCTTTTTCTTCAAAAAGAAAATATAGTGCGGTAACTTTCGAGGAGGAAGGAACATTTATCTTAGGAGCTCCAGAATTTGTTCTAACTGCTCCAGAACAATATGAAAAAGTGAGAATTAAAGTAGATAGATTTGCCAGCCAAGGATGTCGTGTGATTATTCTCGGTCAAACAAACAGTCGAATAAAAGGAAACGTTCTTCCTAAAACAGTTCGCCCGATTGCTATTATTGTAATTCAAGATCATATTCGTGAAGATGCAGAGAGCACTATCGATTTCTTTAAGAATAATGGTGTGGATATTAAGGTTATTTCTGGAGATAATCCAGAAACGGTGTCACAAATAGCAAAACGAGTAGGTATTGAAGGAGCCGAAAGATATATCAGTTTACATAACTTGACAGATGAAGAAGTTAGAGACTGTGTCTTTGATTATACTGTCTTTGGCAGAGTATCACCGAAACAAAAAAGGATTTTAATTCAAGCATTGAAAGCTCATAAAAAAACCGTCGCTATGACCGGAGATGGAGTGAACGATATTCTAGCATTAAAAGAGGCAGATTGTTCTATTGCTATGGCTTCTGGAAGTGAAGCGGCACGCTATGTATCCCATTTGGTTTTAATGGATTCTAATTTTGCTTCGATGCCGAAGGTAGTTCGAGAAGGTCGTCGTGTGATTAACAATATTCAAAAAACATCTTCTTTATACCTTACCAAGAATCTATTTGCTATTCTCTTGGCAATAATGTATATCATTATCGGCTTCACAACAAAAAACAATGGTCAGGCTCAATTAGGTTGGCCTTATCAAGCAAAGCATTTATTGTTGATTGAATGGTTTATTTTAGGCTTTGCAACGTTTGCATTAGCGTTACAACCAAACAATGAAATCATCAAAGGAAAATTCTTAAAGAACGTTATCAAGGATATTCTTCCTGGGGCTTTGACTATTCTTTTCTTTAATCTGATTTTGTATTTAATGAAGAATCTAGAAGGATTTGCCACATTACAGAACAAGGAAGTCTTCGCCACAATAGGATCGTTAGTAACAACAGCAATTATGTGGTTTGTCCTTTTAGAAGCATCTCGTCCCTTTAACTGGTTCAGAAAAATTGTCTTTTCAATCGTTACAATAGCTGTTATATCGAGTTTGTTGATAAAACCGGATATGTTTTTAGTGGACTTTACAAAACTTGCGATAGTGGATTGGTTAGTATTCATTGTAATGTTACAAGCAATTTATCCGATGATGAAATTAATATCATTGGTTTTAGTAAAATTGAGGATTATTAAAAACTAGAGGTTTAGAAAATGATTCTAAGCCTTTT
>JAAYBG010000083.1 GCA_012718985.1 Acholeplasmataceae bacterium | reverse complement strand
ATCTCAAAAACAGTGATTGGAAATTCATAATTGAATTCTGTTTTTTGAGGAACATAACCTATATTTTTAAATACTTTTAAATGGTTGATATCAACATCATCTAAATAAATAGAGCCATCAGGAACACTTAATAATTTTAAGAAACATTTAATCAGGGTGCTTTTTCCTGTTCCGTTCTTTCCGTGGATTGTTAAAAAATCTCCACTTTTTAAGGAGAAAGATATTTTGTTTAGAACAAGTTTTTGGGTATATGCAAAGGTTAAGTTATTCACTGTTACTCTCATAGACAATCTCCACCCAAAATTATTCTATCATAAAAGGGCTATTAAAACAAGAAAAATACTTTCCTTTTTATCGATAATATGAGATAATAAAATATAAACTATTTTGTTTTTTAAGTAGGTGAAACAATGAAGAAAATGTTTATCACATTTGAAGGGGGCGAGGGTAGTGGCAAAACGACAATTATTAATCGCCTTATGCAAGAATTAAAAGATAAGAACATTAAAGCTTTTCAATCAAGGGAACCAGGAGGTTCGAAGATTTCTGAAGAGATAAGAAAAATAATCCTTAGTGTTGATAATACCAAGATGGACTACGTTACAGA
This sequence comes from Acholeplasmataceae bacterium, assembly GCA_012718985.1. Lineage (GTDB taxonomy): Bacteria > Bacillota_I > Bacilli_A > ML615J-28 > CAG-698 > JAAYBG01. The sequence continues at coordinate 30,694 of JAAYBG010000083.1, read as the reverse complement.
GGCTTTGCTTTATGCTGCAAGCAGGAGACAACATTTAGAGGAAGTCATTAAACCGGCATTAAAAGAAGGGTATTTAGTTATTTGTGATCGTTATGTTGATTCCTCACTGGCCTACCAAGGATATGCCAGAGGCTTGGGAATTGATGAAGTATATAACCTGAATTATTATGCTACAGGTGGTTTGCTTCCCGACTTAACAATATTTATCGATGTTAATCCTGAGGAAGGTATCGCTCGAATTTCTAAAAATAATCGGGATAAAGATCGTCTCGATTTAGAAACCTTAGCTTTTCATCATCGAGTTCGTGAAGGATATTTACAATTAGTAAAAAGGTTTCCCGAACGAATCAAACGAATTGATGGGAACAAAAATATTGAAGAACTTTATAGCGAAATTAGAAAAGTTATATTTGAAAATTTGTAGGGGGTAAATAATGGACTTTAGCACTTTATTAAGAACACAAACAAAAGTCATAAAATTACTTAATAACAGTATTCTTAAGAACCGTCTAGTAGGAGTCTATCTATTTGAAGGTGCTAAAGGAACACAAAAGATTGAAGCTGCTTATTATTTTGCTTCATTATTAATGTGTGAAAAGGAAAACAAACCTTGTGGTGAATGCTTGTCCTGTAGACGAATCAAGGAAGGTAAGCATCCGCGAATCTTCTTTATTGAACCCGCTTCAAAAGGGAATATTTTAAAAAGCCAAATAGATGAGTTAGAGCATGAATTTTCTCTTGTTTCTTTGGAAGAAGGAATTAGAGTTTTTATCATTAAGGATATTGATAAAGCAACATTGGAAGCATCCAATCGATTGTTGAAGTTTCTTGAAGAAACAAGCAGCACAACATATGGAATTCTAACAACAGAAAATTTGCAAAGCGTTATCAATACGATAAAGTCTCGCTCACAAATCGTTTCTTTTGCGAAGGTACCACGAGACGTTATCATTGAAGAGTACACTAAAAGAGGAATTAAAGAAGAGCTTTCACGAGTATTATCTATCTTAACCAATGATATTAATGAAGGCTTAATCTATGAGAAAGATGAAAAAATAATTGCCATCATTGAGCTCGTAAAAGCTATTGATGAGGCAATCTGGTGGAAAGAAAAAGAACCCATTTTGGTTTTAAACGAAACGGGGAAATTTTTAATGAATGAAAAAGATAAAATGTATCATAATATTTTTATTGATTTAATGGCAACGATAATTAATGATCATATCTATTACAAATTAAATCAAAGGAATGAAATTACATTTATCGATGCTGATTTAGATGTCAATTGTGAAGTAAAAGAATTGTTTGCGCTTGTAGAGAAAGTATTAGTTTATAAACAAAAAATAAAATATAATGTTAATGTAGAACTGATGTATATACAGATGTTGATTGAAATGACGAGGTAGATATGATAAAAATTGTAGGAATAACATTTAAAGAAGTAGGGAAAATATATTGGTTTGACCCAACTCCATTTGACCTTAATGTCGGCGACAAGGTTGTTGTTGAGACAGTTAGAGGACTAGAATTAGGACAAGTGACGCAACCGATCAAAGAAGTTGAAAATGACAATTTAGAGCATGAATTAAAGCCAGTAATTCGAATTGCTAATAAATACGATCTAAAAAATTATGAAGACAATTTAGAGAAAGCAAAAAAAGCTTTGGTGGATTGTGAGAAAATAATCAAACGACACAAACTAGAGATGAAATTGTTGGATTGTGAATATACACTTGATCATCAAAAAATAATCATTTATTATAATGCTGAAGGAAGAGTTGATTTTAGAGAACTATTAAAGGATTTAGCATCAGAATTTAGAGTAAGAATTGAACTTCGCCAAGTAGGACCTCGTGAAGGAGCGAAATTTCTTGGAGGAATTGGGCCTTGTGGTCGTATGATTTGTTGTAAATCACATTTACGCGAATTTGATTTAGTGACAATGAAAATGGCAAAAGATCAAGGAATGACATTGAGTGCTGCAAAAGTAGCTGGTCTTTGCGGGAAATTAATGTGTTGTATTGGTTATGAAAGCCCAATTTATGAAGAAATCAGAAGGCGAATTCCATTGGTAGGAGATATTGTTAATACTCCTAAATGTAATAATTGCCGTGTTATTAGTGTTGATTTTTTAAGAGAAAGAATAAAAACAATAGATAGTGAAGAAAAAATCGATGAATGGGAAGCAAAGGAAGTCATTAAAGTTCAATCTCACAAAGAAGAAGTTACAGAAAAGGATTTAACGGATGACGTCATCGATGAATAGGATAAAGATATGGAAAACATTCATGAATTATTAGGTTATAAAAAAATTAAAATAATTCAAAGGGATGACATGTTGAGGTTTTCTTTAGATTCGACGCTTTTGGCTGATTTTGTAACAATAAGCAAAAACACCAGAAAGATTATCGATCTAGGAACAGGGAATGGACCTATTCCCTTATTTTTAACATTAAAAACAAAAGCCAAAATATACGGCATTGAAATTCAAAAAGATGTATTTGAATTAGCAAAAAAGAGTGTTGAAATCAATGGTTTTACTGACCAAATTGAAATCATCAATGCGGATATTAAAGGCATTTATAAGTTGGTTGGGGCGAATATATTCGACATTGTAACTTGCAATCCTCCGTATTTTAAATATATTGAAACAAGTAATACGAATAAAAATGATTACTTAACAATCGCCCGCCACGAAGTTTTAATTACACTAGAAGATATTATCATTGAAAGTAAAAAATTACTGGGTGATGGGGGAAGATTCTATTTAGTTCATCGTTGTGAACGATTGCCGGAAATCATAGAAACGCTGGCAAAACATGGATTTGGAATTAAAAGAATGCGCTTTGTCCATTCTAAAACAACCGATGAAAAAGCATTTTTGGTATTAATTGAAGCGAGAAAAAATAAAAAAGCAAATGTTGAAATATTGAAACCTTTGTTTGTTTATAATAGTGATGCTGATTATACTGAAGAAGTTAAAAAGATATTTAATCGCAAATAAATATGTTCAGTTATTGCGATATATGATATAATATTATTGTAAGGAGTGATAAATATGCTTTTAAACCTATTAACGAAAGAGGAAAAATTCTATTTTATTGATTTGCTGGTTAAGGTCATTTCTGTTGATGGTACTACTAATGAAATGGAAATGCAAATCATAAACAAATTGAAATATGAAATGGGAGATGATGCTCTTCGATATCGTAAAAGTAATTTATCATTGGAAAAACTAATTGATTACTTTGCAACAAAGCCAAAAGTAACAAAGAATTTAGTGTTTTTGAATTTGCTAAGCGCTTCTTTAGCGGATGAGTTTTATTCTGTTGAGGAACACTTTTTGTTGGAACAAATTCAAAATAGTTTGGAAATACCACGAAAAAAGCGAACAGAATTGGTAAAAGCTGTTTATGCTGACCGTGATTTGCGAGAAAAAGTTAAGAGGATTATTAGCGAATGAAAATCCAAAATATTGAAAACGATCCTCAACTTTATTTAGTACCAACGCCGATTGGTAATTTCGCTGATATGACGTTTCGTAGCATTGAAATTTTAAATATGGTTGATATGATTTTTTGTGAGGATACGCGAGTGACTAAGATTTTACTTAGTCACTTTAATATTAAAACACCGCTTTCTAGTTATCATATCTTCAATGAAGAAAGTCGCGTTACAGAAATCTTAGAAAACTTAAAACTAGGCAAAAAGATTGCTTTGGTTAGTGATGCAGGATTACCATGTATCAGTGATCCTGGCTATTTATTGGTAAGAAGGGTGTTGGATGAAGGTTATTATGTATCTAGTTTACCTGGAGCCAATGCAGGATTGACAGCATTAATCGCATCTGGTTTACCAACGGACAAGTTTTATTTTTATGGCTTCTTAAATCATAAAAAGACACAAAAAGAAAAAGAACTGTTAGCTATTAGAGATGTAAAAGATACGATAATTTTTTATGAGTCCCCCTTAAGATTAAAAGATACTATTCTTTTAATGGAAAGAATTTTAGGAGATCGGGAAGTTGTCATAGCCAGAGAACTTACTAAGAAATATGAAGAGTATATTCGCGGAACTTTAAAAGAAATTGCCCAGTTAGATTTGCAACTAAAAGGTGAAATTGTCATCATAGTTAAGGGAGCAAATCAAACCTATTTGCAAATGGATTTAAACAAACAGACAGTAGAACAGCATTTCCATCATTATATTGATGAAGGAATTGAAGAAAAAGAGGCAATGAAATTAGTGGCAAGAGACCGAAACACTTCTAAAAGCGAAATATATAAACAAATAAAAAGCAAGACAAAATGATTTTTTCTGTCTTGCTTTTATTGTTATTTTCTGCTTACAATGTTATAATATTAAAAAAAGGAGTGTTCTATGGACTATAAAATAATTGCCCTTATCTTAGTAACAATATTATTTATTTATCAGATTATAAATAAATATTTTATTTTTACAGCTGTTTCGCGACCAATTCCTGAAAATGTAAGAGATGTATATGATATCACTACCTATCAAAAGTGGGCGGAATATACATCAGAAAAAACACAACATAAAATATATCAAGAATTGGTTAGTTATGCGGTTTTTATGCTGTTAATCATTTTTAATGTGTTTGCGTTTGTAGAGAAAATTGTAGTTGATAATGTGTATGCTAAAGCTATTATCGTATGGATATTTTTTGAACTGGTTAATTTTATTGTTGATATAGGCTTTGAATATTTTGATACTATGAAAATAGAGAGCAAATATGGCTTTAATAAAACTTCTAATAAAACTTTTATTGCTGATCAAATAAAGAATTTAATTTTAAGTTTAGGTATAATGATAGGTTTATTATCTGCTTTTATTGGACTATATCTTTGGTTAGGAGATTTTATATTATTGGCATTTTCCTTATTATTATTTTTGTTTGTTCTTGGCATTTTCTTTTTAATGCCGTTATTAGCGAAGATTTTCAACAAATTCACTCCGCTTCCTGAAGGACAGTTAAGAACTAAATTAGAAGAATTATTGACAAAGAATGGATACAAGGTTAATGAAATTAAGGTTATGGACGGCTCGCGTCGCAGTAGCAAGGCGAACGCTTATTTCAGTGGTTTAGGGAAAACAAAAAACATTGTCTTATATGATACGATTCTTGAATTAATGACAGAAGAAGAAATTGTTGCTGTTTTTGCTCATGAATTAGGACATGGAAAAAATAAAGATATTTTAAAAGGCTATTTATTTTCTTTATTACAAATCTTCATCATAATTTTTATTAGCTGGTTAATTATCTCTCGAGTAATCTTTATTCAAGATTTTGCTTTTGAGAAGTTAAATTATGGATTTGCCTTTATCCTTATTTTAAACGTAGTTATCCCTTTTATCAATATGATTACCTTACCAATTGCTAATTCTTTTAGCCGAAAGCGTGAATACAAAGCGGATATGTTCGCTAGAAAAGAAGGCTATCAGGAAGCACTCATTTCCGGATTGAAGAAATTATCGAGAAATAATTACGCTTGTTTGAATCCTCACCCTTTTACTATTTGTATGAGTTACACTCATCCTCCACTAAGTCAAAGAATTGCTGCTTTAGAAAAAGAAATGTAGGCAAGAGTTCGTTTAGAAAATAATTTAAATAAGGAAATCAAGAATAATTGTCACTAGCAAATCGAAAAAACCACTTAGATAATCAATAAAATATAAAGAAAAAGAAGAGACCACGAAAAAAGAAGTAGAATAATCATCGTGGTCTTTTAATATTTGTTGAGAGGGAAAACTTAAAATCAAGAAAAACGCTTTTATTAACCGATTTTTAATGTTATAATGAATATTAGAGGTGATATTAATGCGCGAAATAATTAACTTAAATTTTAACTGGCTTTTTTCATCTAATTTTGAAGATGAACACTTGAAAGATTATGCGAACGTTACAAATTTTCAAAAAGTCCATATACCTCATAATATTTTTGAGACGCCTTTCAATTATTTTGATGAAAAAGAAACTCAAAAGATTGTAACATATAAACACGATATAGATATAAAAGATGCTTACCAAGATAAGAGCATAAATTTGATTTTTGAAGGTGTTGCTCATGTAGCAACAATCTATATCAACGATGATTTTGTATTGACGCATAAAGGGGGATACGATGAATTTAAAGTCGATATCTCAGAATATGTAAAATATGGCGAAAAAAATATTGTCACAGTTATTGTCGATTCTAGAGAAAATCCAAATGTTCCTCCTTTTGGTGGATTAATTGATTATTTAGGATATGGTGGTATTTATCGTGAAGTATACCTTGAAATAGCAGATAAAGACCGAATTCTTGATGTTTTCGTAAAGACCAAGGATGTTCATAATAGTATCACTGCTTTTTGTGATATAACGGTTAATAAAACACCGGTGATTGTTGAAGTGGAAATTCAAGAAAAAGGAAAGCAGGTTTCATTAAATCGATATAATATTAATCGTGAAAAAACAACTGTTGATTTTGATGTAAAAGAGAGAAAACTATGGGATTTAGATAATCCTAACTTATATGATATTATTGTTAGGATGTATGATGATAATGTTCTTTTAGATGAGGTGAAAGACCGTTTTGGTTTTCGTGAAATTTCTTTTGAGCGCGGTGGCTTAAATTTAAATGGGAAAAAAATAAAATTACGAGGACTGAATCGTCATCAGAGTTATCCTTATGTGGGCTATGCCATGCCTAAAAGCGCTCAAGAAAAAGATGCCGATATTTTGAAGTATGAACTGGGTGTCAATATTGTTCGAACTTCACACTATATGCAATCAAAACATTTTTTAAATCGTTGTGATGAAATAGGTCTATTGGTTTTGGAAGAAATTCCTGGTTGGCAATACATTGGTAACGAAGAATTCAAACAAAATTGTATTGTGAATGTGGAAAAAATGATTACAAGAGATAAAAATCACCCTTCTATTGTATTATGGGGAGTTCGCATTAATGAATCGTTCGATGATGATGAGTTATATAGAAAGACAAATGAAGTAGCGCGCAACCTAGATGATACACGACCTACGGGAGGGGTAAGAAATTTCATCAACTCTAGATTTTTCGAAGATGTTTTCACATTCAATGATTTTACTCATAGTGGTGGTAAAAAAGTATTGGCAAAACCAAGAAAAACTCCTCATTTGGTAACTGAAAACAATGGCCATATGTTTCCAACAAAACGCTATGATGATGATCCGCATCGTCTTGAACATGCCTTAAGACACGCTAGAGTTCTTGATGCAGCAGCAAAAAATGAACAAATTGTCGGTTCCATTGGTTGGTGTTTTGCTGATTACAATACACATAAAGACTTTGGCAGTGGTGATGGTGTCTGTTATCATGGTGTAATGGATATGTTTAGAATACCGAAATATGCAGCATATGTATTTGCTTCTCAAAAAGATAAACCTTTCGTCTTAGAAGTGTTATCTACTTTTGCAAGGGGAGATTATCCTGCAAGTAAGATGGACAAAGTCTATGTTGCAACGAACTGTGAATATATCAAGATGTTTAGAAATGATGATTATGTAGGAACATTTTATCCTGATAAAAAGCAATTTTCTGGATTAAAACATCCTTTAGTTATCGTCGATGACTTTATTGGTGTTCAATTGGAAAAACATTATGGATTTACTAAAAAGTCTTCAACAATGGCAAAAAAAGCCTTTAAACAAGTCGCTGCTGCCCAAGGGAAAATATCAATATTCAATTTGATGAGAATGTTTATTCTGATGATAAAATATAAGTTAAAACGAACCCAAATTGTAGATATTTTCTATGAATATGCAATGGGGAAATTCAATCAAAATCAATATTATCGATTTGATGGTTATGCTAACGAGAATGTGGTTATCTCGCAAACACTTAACGAGATTAAGAGAACAAGTTTTACTTTAGAATTAGATAAAAAAGAATTAGTTGTTGATAAGACATATGATGTCACTCGTCTGGTTGTTAAGATGGTCGATCAAAATAACATTGTAGTTCCTTATGGAGTAGCTTGTTGTCAGATTACTGTAAGTGGTGGAATTGATTTAATTGGTCCTAGTAATCTTCCGCTTTTAGGAGGAGCAGTCGGTTTTTGGGTTAAGACGAATCAAACGGCTAACACGGGTAAAGTACAAATTGAAGTTAATGGTGTTATCTTAACAGAAGAACTTAAAATCATTGAAAGGGTGGTAAAATGATAACTAAATTAACGATTAAAGAAAAAATCAGTTTATTAAATGGGAAAACAGCATGGTTAACAAAGAATATTGACCGTATTCAATTACCATCATTGGAAATGTCTGATGGCCCTCATGGTATTCGTAAAGAAAAGGAAAATAGCAGAGAGGCATTACCAGCGACGCTATTTCCACCTACAACGACATTAGCATCTACTTTTAATAAAGAATTGGCTTATCAAATGGGAAGTGCTTTAGCTCAAGAAGCAAAAGAAAAAGGAGTAAAACTTATTTTAGCTCCTGGTGTTAATATCAAACGCAATCCTGGTTGTGGACGCAATTTTGAATATTATTCAGAGGATCCAATCCTATCAGGGGAAATGGCTAGTAGCTATATTTCGGGTATTCAAAGTGAGAATGTAGGTGCTTGTGTGAAACACTTTGCCGCTAATTCACAAGAAAAATATCGATTAACTATTGATTCAGTTGTTGATGAAAGGGCGTTAAGAGAAATTTATTTGCCATCATTTAAAAAGGCAGTAGAGAGTAATGTAGCGACTATCATGGCTTGTTATAATAAAGTAAATGGAATTCATGGATGTGAAAACAAGGAACTATTAACGGATATTTTGCGAAACGAATGGGGCTTTAAAGGTTTAGTTGTTTCTGATTGGGGAGCGGTTAGTAATCCTGTTGAGAGCATTAAAAACGGACTAGATTTAGAAATGCCAAATAGCAATGGCTACAATAGTAAAAAAATATATGAGGCGTATAAAAAAGGTCAAATAACTGAAGCAGAGATTGATAGAGCATGCAATAAAGTAATAGAATTAGTGAAAAAATATCAACAGGTATTACCAGAAAAAGCAAATATTGAAGCTAATGAAGAAATTGCAAAAGCGATTGCTCGTGAAGGGATTGTGCTTTTAAAGAATGAAGGGATGTTACCAATCAATAAAACAGAAAAGATTGCTGTTGTTGGCGAATTTGCCCGTAAACCACGTACACAAGGTGGTGGCAGTTCAAATATCAATCCCTATAAAATGGAAACGATATTGGGAGAAATTGAGAAATACACGAAAAATTATGCCTTTTTCCCTGGATACGCCTTACAAGAAGATTGCTTTAATCAAGAATTAATTGATGAAGTTATTAGTGAAGTTGAGAAATTTGATAAAGTGATCGTTTTTGTTGGTGTAATTAACGAGGCAGAAGGAATAGATCGAGAAGATTTGAAGTTACCACAAGGTCAATTAGAATTAATCAAAGCACTTCATCGAGTAAATCCACAAATCATTATTTGTATATCTTCGGGATCAGTTGTTGAGATAGATTTCGAAAAACAAGCAAAAGCAATTTTAAATTGTAATTTGCTAGGCCAAGTAAATGGTACTCCTCTTCTAGACATTCTTTTTGGTAAGGTTTCACCAAGTGGAAGATTAAATGAAACCTATGCTTTTCAACTAGAAGATTATAGTAGTTCAAAAAACTTTGCTGATAGTAATAATGCTGTTTATTATGAGGAAAGTATTTTTGTCGGATATCGATATTTCAATACCTTTGGGAAAAAGGTTAGATACCCTTTTGGATATGGATTAAGCTATTGTCCATTTACCTATAGCGATTTAACCGTTGACTCTTCAACAATAAAAAAGGACAAGAAAATCGTTGTTACTTGTAAAGTAAAAAATGATGGCTCAATGGAAGCAAAAGAAGTAGTACAATTGTATATAGAGAATAACGATTCCTCTGTTTACAAAGCAAAAAGGGAGTTAAAAAAGTTTACAAAAATTGAATTGGCACCACAAGAAGAAAAGAAAGTGGAGTTTATCTTGGACTATCAAGACTTTGCCTACTATGATGTCAATATGAAACAATTTCATGTTGATAAGGGAACCTACCAAATTCAGATTTGCAAGAATGTTGAGGAAGTTATTCTTTCTCACAATGTGAACAAAAAAGAAAACGAAGAAGGGTTTATCGAACATAAGAAAACGGCATATCATAATAGCGAGTGGAAAATTACAACCGATGATTTTGCTGAACTTATGGGTCGAACATTACCGCCAAAATCAATTGCACGAACAGCTCCATTTACAATGGATTCGATTCCTGAAGACTTTCAAAGTACTTTTTGGGGTAGGATTTTATATAAGCAATTGATTAAAAGAGCATTAGCATTATTACCTAAAGATGCTAGTGAAAGCGATAAAAAATTTATTGTTGTCAATGCTACACAAATGCCAATTAGAGGGATAGTGGCAATTGGTGGTGCTGGAGTATCGCCAAAGAATGCAGAAGGAATTATCGATTTTGCTAATGGAAAAGTAATAAGAGGAATTATAAAAATTTTAAAAAAGGAAAAAAAGTATGAAAAAAACATGGTATAAGGAAGGGATTGTTTATCAAATTTACCCAAGGAGTTTTAAAGATTCCAATAATGATGGGGTTGGCGATTTACGAGGAATTATCGAAAAATTAGATTATTTAAAGGATTTAGGCGTTAGTATTATTTGGCTAAGTCCTATCTATGACTCACCATTAGATGACAATGGTTATGATATTTCTAATTATTATCAGATTTTGCCTGAATATGGTACCATGGATGATTTTAAAGAATTAATCAATGGTCTTCATGAAAGAGGAATTGCTTTAATCATGGATTTGGTTGTTAATCATACTTCTGATGAACATCCATGGTTTATCGAATCAAGAAAGAGTGTGGATAATCCTTATCGTGATTACTATATTTGGAAAGAAGGAATTGAAGGGAAAACACCAGGCAAATTAAAAGCTCCTAATAAATGGGGAAGTTTTTTTGGTGGCTCAGCATGGGAATACGATGAGGTAACCAACCAGTATTATCTTCATTTGTTTTCCAAAAAACAACCTGACCTAAATTGGGATAATCCTAAAGTTAGAGAAGAAGTAAAGAAAATTCTTACTTTTTGGCTTGATTTAGGAGTTGATGGTTTTCGCTGTGATGTGATTAATATCATATCTAAAAGAGAAGGACTTCCTGAAGGAAAATGGAAACCTGTACTTAGAGGTTCAGAACATTATATCAACGGACCTAAAGTCCATGAATATTTGCACGAATTATATGAAGATGTTTTAAGCAAATATCAATGCTTTACTGTTGGGGAATCAGTTTTCATTACCCCGGAAACAGCTCTTGATTATATTGCCGATTGGAGAGGAGAATTAAATATGCTTTTCCAATTTGATCATATGAATGCTGATTGCTTCTTTGTAAAATGGTTCGGACGCAAATTTAAACCTGTTCGATTGAAAAAGGCAATGACAAAATGGCAATATGGTATCAATGGTAAGGGATGGAACACCTTATATTTAGAAAATCACGATCAACCTCGCAGTGTTTCTCGCTTTGGTAGTTTAAAATATCGCGAAGAAAGTGCGAAAATGTTAGCTACGTATTTTCTTTTCCAACAAGGGACACCATTTATTTATCAAGGACAAGAAATAGGAATGACAAATGCTCATTTTACAAAACTCAGCCAATATCGCGATGTTGAAAGCATGAATATCTATCGAATAGGAACTAAAAAATTGCTTTGGTCAAAACGAAGGATGTTGAAAAAATTAGCTCGTAGTAGTCGTGATAATGCGAGAACTCCGATGCAATGGAGCAATGAAATTAATGGTGGTTTCTCTGAAGCAACTCCATGGATTGAGGTAAATACAAACTACGAAACAATCAATGTCAAGAATGATTTAAAAAATAAAAATTCTATTTTGAAGTATTATCAAAAAATAATCGCTTTACGGAAAAAACATGAGATTATTGTTTATGGTGATTACTTGGAGCATTATCCAAATGATAACAAGATTGTTTGCTATGAACGCAATTATGAAGATGAAAAATTGGTTGTGGTTGCTAATTTTACCGGAAAAGAAGCATTCCAAAAAGCACCATATGATTTACCAAAAGCAAAATTATTATTGAATAATTATGATGATGACGATCTTGTTTTAAAACCTTATCAAGCAAAAGTATATTTATTTAAAAAGTAGAGGTCGCTTATGATTAAAGTTGTTGATAATCATTTCATTCTTGAAACAAACAAAACAAGCTATATCATCACTTATACAGAAAGTGGTCTTTTACTTCACGATTATTATGGAGAAAAAGTAGAGTTTGTAGATTTCGAATGTATTCGTCAAAAATTAGAAAACGGTAGGGCAACTGCCGTTTTATTTGAAAATAATCCTCATGAATTTATTGATGATTTGGATTTAGAACTTTCAACAATCGGTGTTGGTGATTATCGAGAAAACATGATTTCTATCAATTCTTTGCCACACGGATATACGAATTGTTTTAAATATCAAGGCTATGAAATATTAGAAAATAGTATGGCAAAACCACTTCCTTGTAGTTATGATGAAACAGAAATTCTTCGTATTGACTTATATGATGAAGTATTGGAGTGTCGATTAGAGCTATATTACAAAGTCTTTGTTCAAGCAGATGTCATTACAAAATACGCAAGAATAATTAATCTATCAAAAAACGATTATGAATTGGAACGATTTTTTTCAAATCAAATTGATTTTCGTGAGAATGATTTCATGATGATGACGTTTGATGGTGCTTGGAGTAAGGAAAGACAAGTAAATCAAAAGAGATTAACAAGCGGAATCTATATCAACGATTCAAAATCAGGGGCAAGTTCTAATAAACATAATCCTTTTGTGATATTGAAAAAAGTAAACACAAGTGAGGATTATGGTCAATGCTATGGTTTTAATTTAGTATATAGCGGGAATCATAAAACGATGGTCGAGGTAAAACCAAATGGGAAAGTGCGATTATTATCGGGAATTAATGATTTTGCTTTTCGTTATATTTTAAAAGATGAATTCATTACTCCAGAAGCAGTGATGACATTTTCTTCAAGGGGATTGAATAGTTTATCACAAAATATGCACTATTTTGTCAATCATCATATTGTCCGTGGAGAATGGAAAAACAAAGAGCGACCAGTGTTAATCAATAATTGGGAAGCAACTTATTTCAATTTTGATGAAAAAAAACTATTAGACTTAGCTAAAGCTGGTAAAGATGTAGGAATCGAACTTTTTGTTTTAGATGATGGTTGGTTTGGAAAAAGAAATGATGATACTTCTTCGCTAGGTGATTATGATGTTAATTTAAAGAAACTGCCAAAAGGGTTAGCCAATCTTTGTGATAAAATCAATGCACTGGGTTTGATGTTTGGTTTATGGGTGGAACCAGAAATGATAAGTCCTGATAGTGATTTATATAGGAAGCATCCGGAATGGGCAATTCAAGTTCCAGGGAGAAAACCTGCTCTTGGAAGAAATCAATTAGTACTTGATTTAACTAATCCAGAAGTTCGTAGCTATTTAATTGACAGCCTGACAGAAGTATTTTCTAGTTGCAATCTAAGCTATGTAAAATGGGACTACAATCGTACATTAACCGATATGTGGGGTTCAAAATTAACCAATCAAGGAGAATTCTTTCATCGATATATTCTTGGTCTATATGAAATATTAGAAGAATTGGTTCTTCGTTTCCCGAAAATTCTCTTTGAAGCTTGTGCTAGTGGCGGAAATCGTTTTGATTTAGGGATCTTATGTTATTTCCCTCAAATCTGGACCAGTGATGATACGGATTATTTAGAGCGTATATTTATTCAAACAGGAACTTCTTATGGATATCCACTATCAACAATGGGAGCTCATGTAAGCGCTGTTCCCAATCATCAAACGCTTCGCAATACTCCACTTGCTTCTAGGTTTAATATATCGATGTTTGGTGTTTTAGGATATGAATTAAATCTTGCTGCGTTACCAGGAACAGAAATAACACAAATCAAGAAACAAGTTGAACTATATAAACAATATCGTAAAACATTGCAGTATGGTCAATTCTATCGTAGCAATAAAACAATTTTTGATAAAAACAACTGTTATTTTTGGGTAATAGATGAAGAAAGAACAATTGTTGGGTATTTTCAAGGATTAGTTCATCCCGATCAACAAGAAGATATTCTCTATATTTATGGTCTAACTTCACACGAAAAATATAAAATGAAAAATCTTCCTCAAAAGATCAACTTAAAGACATTTGGTGGATTAATCAATCTGGTTTCGCCAATCAAACTAAAACTGAATGGTCGTTTACATAATTTTATTTGCCGAGTTTATCAATTGAAAACATCAAAAGAAGAATACATTTTCACCGGAGCGATGGCAGAAAAAGCAGGAATAAGATTACAAGGACAATTTTTAGGAACAGGATTTAATAATCAAGTCCGTGTCATTGGTGATTTTGGAAGTCGTATTTATATTTTAGAAAAATGTAAAAAAAATTAGAAAAAGGACGAAATCATTTGTTATATTAGTGTAAGGGATTAAACAAGGAGGATTTATGAAAAAGATATTATTAGTTTTAGTTACTATGTTTATGATATTTTCACTATTTGGTTGTAAGACGCAAGAAGAAAATCCTTATGAGGAATATGGTATTCGTCCAATCGGTTCATATAGTGAATTAGGCAACTTTTTTAAGTCGCAACAAATAAGGGATTTTTGGCGATTTAATAGGAAAGATTCCGATATGTTAGAAAATGCTGTAACTGATACACCAGCAGAGAAAGAAGTAACTAAGGAATCAAGTCAAACCAATGTTCAAGTTGAAGGTGTCGATGAAGATGATAATATAAAGAATGATGGTCGCTTTATTTATGTCGTTAGAGAAGGATTCTTGGTAATTTTAGATACAAAAACAAATGATTTTGTAAAATACAAGAGCGAGGATTTCCAAGCTGAGACAATGTATTTATTAGAAAATCGTTTAGTAGTTTTAGGTAGAAAATATGTTCAATATAGTATTGATGATGGAACTTCAGAAGTTGAACCATCAAAATCAGCACCTGCAGTTTATCCTGGCTATTATTGGGGTTATTCTGATGAATATCTTGTTAAGATTTATGATATCAGTAGTAAAGATATCAATGAAATCAAGCTTGTTAGGACATTAAGATTTAAGGATTCTTATTATAATTCTTCAAGGGTTATTGATAATAATTTCTATTTGATATTAAACAATAGTAGTATTTATGATTATGAAAATAAAAAAGTAACTCCTTTTGTTTATTATGATAGCCTTTTAGGAGAAGAAGCGATTGAATTACCAAGCGACAATGTTTTCTATATAGGTAATGATGATAATGTGTATTATTCTTATACTGTTTTGGTAGGTGTTGATGTAACAAAAGAAGAAAAAATAGATATCAATGCTTATGTAGGCTATTTCAGTAACATATATTCATCTTTAAAGGGATTATATGTAGCTAATGTTTATAACATGGCTTATCGAACAGCAATTTTTGTTACAGGAGAATATAACTATAAGCCACAAACATTTATTTATCGATTTGAATATGATGGTGCTAAGATAATTTACAAGAACTTTCATGAAATAAAGGGAAGTATCAAAGATCAATTTTCGATGGATGAATATAAAGGAGTTTTACGAGTAGCAACAACAGTCGATGAGTGGGATTCAGAAAAAAGCGAATCATTTGTAACTACATTTGATATTACAGGTAATCGTTTTACTTTAATTAGTACTTTAGGCGGTATTGGATTAAAGGAACGAATTTACAGTGTTCGCTTTGAGGAAGATAGAGCATATATTGTAACGTTTAGAACAATCGATCCATTCTATGTTATTGATGTTGAAGATCCAAACAATATGAAAATTTTAGGTGAATTGAAATTACCTGGAGTTAGTGATTATCTACATCCAATTACAGATACTTTGAAATTAGGAATTGGAAGAATGACAGAATTGACACAATATGGTGCAACTATTTCTGTTGGCTTAAAAATCACTTTATTTGATGTAACAGATGAAGAAAATCCAATTGATGTTTCAACATTTGAACTTAAGGGAGCTTCTAGTGAAATTGCTTATAATCATAAGTCTTTAATTCCTCTAAAGAGTAGACAAATTTATGCTTTGCCTATTTATAATTGGTATGATTATCAAAGCACACAAGGAATGTATGTAATGTGGATTGATGTTGAGAATAAAGAAATTGTTGTCTTAGGTTCTATTATTCATCAAAATTTAGATAAAGTAGGTCAAGATGAATGGAGCTATTTCTATAATAGGATAGTAGATAAAGGTGTTATCATTGGAGATAAGATTTATAGTATATCTAATGAGTTTATTACAGTCAATGAATTAAGTGATAAACTACCACTAATTGAAACAATTAAAATTTCTTAAAAGAAAAAACCGCTTTGGCGGTTTTTATTTTGCTGCGAGGCCTCCGGTTGAGGTCTCTTTATATTTTGCTTGTAAATCATGACCAGTTTCCTTCATTACTTCAACAACCGTATCAAAAGATATGAAGTGTATTCCCGAAGTCATTAAGGCATAATTAGCAGCATCAAAAGCTTTTGCGGCAGCGATAGCATTTCTTTCAATACAAGGGATTTGTACAACACCATCAACAGGATCACAAGTTAATCCTAAATGGTGTTCTAAGGCTATTTCAGCGGCGTATTCTATTTGTTCGTTATTTCCTCCTAAGAAATATGCTTCAGCAGCAGCAGCCATTGAACAAGCTACGCCAATTTCACCTTGACAACCTACTTCTGCCCCTGAAATGGAAGCGTTGAATTTAATGATATTTCCAATAAGACCAGCAATCATTAGTCCTTCTATTATTTTTTCTTTGGAAATATGATGATAATCACGACAAGCGAAAAGAACGGCAGGAACAACACCGCTAGAGCCACAAGTAGGAGCAGTAACGACAATTCCTCCACTAGCGTTTTCTTCAGCGGTAGCTAAAGCATAGGTATAAAGAAGTTTTGAAAATGATTTATTTTGTAGATATTGTTTATGAAAAGAAGGAGCCTTTCTTTGAACTTTGAGTCTGCCAGGTAAAACTCCACTAGTCGATAAGCCCTTTTCAATTGTTTTTTCCATCGAGTCATAAACTAGTTGTAAATAATCTTTAATGTTTGGATCAAAACGATCGACATATTCAACAAGATTGATTTTTTCATGCTTGCAATAGTTTAGAATTTCGTTCATTGTCTTATGAGGATAAATTTCTTCTTTACTATGGTAACGTGGTTCATCCAGTTCCTTCAAAGCTCCACCACCAACACTAAATATTAACCATTTTTCTAATTGAATATCATCTTTAAATGCTTTAAATTTCATAGCATTGGTATGATAATTATAGCTTTGTTGTAGATTAAAAACAATTTTAGTACGCTCTTCTCCTAGTGTTTTTTTAATAACATAATCTGTTAGATGTCCTCTGCCGGTTAAGGCGAGAGAACCGAATAATTCAACTAGAAAAAAATCAGCATCGGGATGACGTTCTAAAAACATCTTCGCTGCTTTTTGTGGGGCCATAGTATGGGAACTAGAAGGTCCATTCCCGATATTAAATAAATTGCGAATTGAATCCATAAATTATCCTTTCTTAAAATGGTTTTTGTTTAGGAGATTGAGTAATTCAATACTCTTTTGCGATAGAACTTTTGTTTTATCACAGGGATAGTCTAAGCATAAACTACAACTATTAATATTTTTGTTTAGATTGCAAATCCTTATATTACAAGCTTTACACATTTCTGTTTGGCTAATAGTGCATCCTAGGCAAGAGCCTTGGAATTCTTTTTTGTAAAGCGGGCATAAAGCGCAGTCAAAACCACAAAAAGCAATACAACTATCGAGGAAATACAAAGAATGATTTTGATAGTTGACTAAAAAATAATTGTTTTTATTTTTTTCTAGTTGACCATATCGATAAAGCGAATCCAAGGTCAATTCAGAATAGGTTTCAACAAGTCTTTGGTAAATATAGTTTCTTTCTCCTCGGGTAATGTTATTTGACCACCATATCTTTGGTCTGATTTTGTTTTTTAAAAGATAATCTTGTTTGATAATAAACAAAAGGGTTTCTTTATCGGGAATAATGTTGAGTAAACTTTCATATAAAAGGCGGGTAATTTCATCAAACTGCAATCGGGAAAAATCTGGGTTTCTACTAATAAACTCCATGATGATAGAAAAAGTTTCAAACGGATTAAGTGCTAAGGTTTCAAAAAGATAGGACATAGTTCGAGGAAATTTGTGGCTATTATAAAATTTATTCACTCCTTTTTCAACAAGTCTTATTTTATCTAACTCTTCCTTGGTAATATAATTATTAGCGATTACTTCATAAGGAGAGACTTTTTCAAAGAGATATCCGTGCAGTTCTTTTGTGTTGCTGATAAGTGTTCCTTTTAATTCTTTCAAGAATCCTAATTGTAATTCATCAGTGAATAGGAGAAAAACATCATTAAACGAACGTTTAAAACTTTCTAAATCTTCATAAGGAAGACCAGCAATTAGGTCAGTATGAATGATGGTATTTTCTTTTAAAAGAAGAATATTTTGTTTTAAAATCTCAAAATTTTGTTTTCGTAAAATTGCAGCTGTTGTTTTTTCGTTGGTTGTTTGAATTCCAATTTCAAGGCGGATGTAATTTTTTCTCATGCTATTGATGAGAGAAATTGCTCTTTCAGATAATAAATCACCGACAATTTCAAATTGAAAAGTAGAATAATTATTATCATGATCTTTGATAAATTGAAGAATTTCCAACATGTATTTTTCGTTTATGTTGAAAGAGCGGTCTAGAAATTTTATTGTTTTTGCTCTCTTTTGTAATAAGAAGAAGATATCTTGTTTGACGAGATCGATATTGAAGAAACGAACGGGTTTTTCTAAAGAGGCGAGACAATAAGCACAATTAAAAAAACATCCTCGACTAGCTTCAATGTAAGATACTTTGTTTTCAAAATCACCGATAAGAGAGTAGTCGTGTTTGATTGAATCTAAAGGAAATACTTTTGTAGGGGTAGGAAAGAAACGATTATCTTTCCGGTAAATAAGGTTATATAATTGAGAAAAATCGATCTTATTTTCCAAATAAGCAATTAATAAATTAAAAGAAATTTCTCCTTCTCCCTTAATAATATAAGAAACACTGTTGAAATTTTCAAACTGTTCTGTGTGATATCCAGCTTCAGGGCCACCAAGAATAATAGGATAGGTAGTATTTCCTAAAATTTTTAAGAGTTCTTTTACTTTTTCAACATTCCATATATAAACAGAGAAACCTAAGATATCAAAGGATGTATTTTGGATTGATTTGATAATGGTTTGATTATTATCTTTGATAGTAAATTCATAATATGAAACTTCACTTTCAGCATTTGCATAGATTTGATGAACACCGATAGCTGGATGAATGTATTTTGAATTGATTCCAATTAGTAATGTTTTCATATTGTAAGCCTCTTAATTCATTTTACCATAAAAAAAGGCAATTTAAAAGAAGGAAAAAGATTGTCATTGGTGGACAAATGGGTAAATATTTTATTTATAAATTAAAATTTATGTCTTGAGAAAAAAAGCAGTCTATAGTATAATATGGTAGGAATTAATAATAATAATAAAATAGGAGGAAAAGTCACTAGAAAGTGACCTAATAGAAAAAAATGGCTAAAAAAGTTTTTCAATCAATGGATGGAAATCAGGCAGCTGCATGGGGGGCTTATGCCTTCACAGAAGTTGCGGGTATTTATCCTATCACGCCTTCTTCAACAATGGCAGAATACGTAGATGAGTGGGCAGCAAAAGGACAAAAGAATTTATTCGGTGTTCCTGTAAAGGTTGTTGAAATGCAATCAGAAGCAGGAGCTGCAGGAACTGTTCATGGTTCATTGCAAGCGGGTGCACTTACAACTACATTTACAGCATCACAAGGATTATTGTTGAAAATACCAAATATGTATAAAATTGCTGGTGAATTATTACCTGGCGTTATCCATGTGTCAGCCCGTAGTTTAGCTGTCCAAGCTTTATCAATTTTTGGCGATCATCAAGATGTTATGGCTTGTCGTCAAACAGGATTTGCGATGTTAGCCTCATCAAGCGTACAAGAAGTTATGGACTTAGCAGGAGTTGCTCATCTATCTGCGATTAAAGCAAGTGTTCCATTCTTACATTTCTTTGACGGTTTTAGAACAAGTCACGAAATTCAAAAAATAGAAGTTTTACCTTACGAAGTATTCGATCGTTTATTGGATAAAGAGGCACTTGCCGAATTTAGAGAGCGTGCATTAACACCTAACAGACCAGTTACTCGTGGTTCAGCACAAAATGATGACGTATACTTTCAAACAAGAGAAGCACAAAACAAATTCTATGATCGTGTTCCCGAAGTTGTTGAAGAGTACTTAAAAGCAATTTCAGAAGAAACAGGTCGTCATTACGCACCATTTGTTTACTATGGTGCTGAAGATGCAACAGATATTATCGTTGCGATGGGTTCTGTATGTGAAACAATTAAAGAAGTTGTTGACCACTTAACAAAAGAAGGAAAGAAAGTAGGACTTGTAAAAGTACATCTATATCGTCCTTTCTCACCAAAACACTTATTATCTGTTATTCCATCAACGGTTAAGAGAATTGCTGTTTTAGATAGAACTAAAGAACAAGGCTCAAATGGAGAACCTTTATACCTAGATATTAAAAATGTTTTCTATGGTCAAAAGAATGCTCCAATGATTATTGGTGGTAGATATGGTCTTTCTAGTAAAGATACAACACCAGGTCAAATTTTTGCGGTGTATGATAACTTAGCAGGCCAAGCAAAGAATAACTTCACAATCGGTATCGAAGATGATGTTACCTTCCTTTCTCTTCCTATTACCAAAGAAATCAATACTGCCGGTGCAGGCGTTAGTCAGTTGATTTTCTATGGACTAGGTAGTGATGGTACTGTTGGTGCTAACAAGAGTACGATTAAATTAATCGGAGATAATACAGATTATTATGCACAAGCATATTTTGCTTATGATTCTAAAAAATCTGGTGGTGTTACTCGTAGCCATCTACGATTTGGTAAAAACCCAATTCGTTCTCCATACTTAGTTACTGAAGCTGACTTCATATCTTGCTCTTTGGATACTTACATTGAAAAATATGATATGTTAAGCAAACTAAAAGTTGGTGGTAGATTCCTATTGAATACGGTAAAGAATGAAGAAGAATTAATGCAATTTATGCCTAATTCATTTAAAAAAGAATTGGCTAAAAAGAATGCTAAATTATATATCATTGATGCTATTTCATTGGCAAGAGAAATTGGCTTAGGTAATCGTACAAATACGATTATGCAATCATCATTCTTTAAATTAAATGAACAAATTATGCCATATGAAGAAGCGAAAGAATTAATGAAAAAATATGCTCATAAAGCCTATATTAAAAAAGGTCAAGCAATTGTAGACATGAACTATAAAGCAATTGATTTGGGTGCAGAAGGATTAAAAGAAATTAAAGTAGATCCAGCATGGGCTAATTTACCACTTGAAAAAGTTGTTGAACGACCAAATCTTCCTAAGTTTGTGAAAGAAATTGCTAACCCAGTTAACGCAATCAAAGGTTATGATTTACCAGTCTCTACATTCAATGATTTTGTTGATGGTACGATGACTCCAGGTTCAGCCGCTTATGAAAAACGCTATATTGCTCCATTTGTTCCAGTATGGAATAGCGATAATTGTATCCAATGTAATCAATGCTCATTCTCTTGTCCTCATGGCGTTATTCGTCCATTCTTAGTAACTCCAGAAGAAGAAGCAAAAGCACCAAAGAGCGCTAGTTACTTAAATGCTAATGGAAGGGGACTAGAGGGTTTGAAGTTTACAATTCAAATTTCTGCTGCCGATTGTACTGGATGTGAGGTTTGTGTTAACACATGTCCAGGCAAAAAACAAAACAAGGCATTGTCAATGGTACCAATTGATGAAGTAATTCATCAAGGAAAGGATAAAGAAGCGGAATACTTCTTTGAAAATGTAACTTATAAATCGGATTTAGTAGATATCACAGCAAACGCCAAAAATTCACAATTTGCTCAACCGTTATTTGAATTTAGTGGAGCATGTGGTGGATGTGGTGAAACGCCATATATTAAATTGGTTACTCAATTATTTGGCGATCGCATGATTGTTGCTAATGCAACCGGATGTTCATCTATTTATGGTGGCTCATTCCCTGCAACACCATATACAGTAAATAAAGAAGGAAAAGGTCCTGCTTGGGCTAATTCATTGTTTGAAGATAATGCGGAATTTGGATATGGTATGCGTATGGCTACAGAAACCTTACGTGATCGTATTGGTGTATTGATGGAACAAGCAATTGCCAATTGTGCAAACGATGATAGTGAAGTAAAAGAGTTATTCCAAGCTTGGTTAGATAACCGTGATAGTGGTGAAGAAACAAAGAAAATAGCGAAGAAATTACTTCCATTATTAGAAGCAAGCAAGTGCGAAACAGCAAAAGAAATCCTTAAATTAAAAGAACATCTAATCAAACGTAGCCAATGGATTATTGGTGGTGACGGATGGGCTTATGATATTGGATACGGTGGTCTTGACCATGTTATTGCTAATCAAGAAGACGTTAATATTTTAGTACTGGATACTGAAGTATATTCAAATACTGGTGGACAATCTTCTAAATCATCTCCAACAGCTTCTATCGCTAAGTTTACTGCTTCAGGTAAAAAAGGCAAGAAGAAGGATTTGGCGGCTATTGCTATGAGTTATGGACATGTTTATGTAGCACAAATTTCTCATGGGGCTTCGCAAGCACAGATGTTGAAAGCGATTAAAGAAGCAGAAAGTTACAAAGGTCCATCAATCATTATCGCATACTCTCCATGTATCGCTCATGGTTTGAAATCAGGAATGGGCAAAACACAAGAACAAGCAAAATTAGCTGTGGAATGCGGATATTGGACAACATTTAGATATGATCCAAGATTAGCGGAAGAAGGTAAAAATCCATTCCAATTAGATTCAAAAGAACCGGATTGGAACAAGTATGAAGACCATCTAATGACAGAAACAAGATATGCGCAATTAAAACAAATCAATCCAGAAAAAGCATCAGCATTATTGGCATTAAATAAAGCTGAAGCTCAAAGAAGATATAAAATGTATCAAAGATACGCAGCAATGGATTATAGTAAATAACAAAACTAAAAGGCTCAAATGAGAGCCTTTTTTTTCTTGCTGGTTTAAAAATGTGGTATAATAAGACCAATGTTTAGAAAGGATAAATGAAATGGGAAAAATATTTAAAATTATCATAGGTGTAATTGGAACAATTGTATTTCTTGTTATTATCGGTGTTGTTTTTTTTGCTATTATGCTTACAGGAGGAGAAATAAAAACTCCTGAATATGTACTAGATGATGATACAAGTTCAAGTTCCTATATTAGTTATGTTATTGGAGAAAGCATCGAAGAAACGAAAGATACAAATATTATTGATATTACCTTAGACGAAAAGGAATTGAATTATCTTTTAAATGCAGTACTAAGAGAATCAAAAGAAAAAATAAATACATCCCCACTGGAAATTGATTATATCTATACTACCATTGATGAAGAATCAGGATTAAATGTCTTTATTCCTGCGCGATTGTTTTCTATTAAAACAGTGGTAAAGACAGCGGTTAAAATCACTCAAGTTGGTCAAAATATAATTATTGAGTTAATAGATTTTAAAATTGGAAGAATTTCTTTTGCTTCTAAAATAGTAAAAAGATTAATGGGAATCAGTGATCTTGAGGCGAAAATTAAAACAACACTGGAAAGTAATGGGATTGAAGCAGAACTCGATTTGAATAATTTTTCCTTTACGATAACAACAAACCAAGTGCAAAACATCATTTTAGAAGCTTTAAAAGAAGATGAGAACCTTGATTTATATAAAACGGTTTTTTCTATGTTCCTTTTTGAAGATAAGGTTTTGAATATTAATTTCGGATTAGACAATAAAGCGGGAGCGAAACTCGACTTACAAAAAATGACTTATGATGAAACCGTTGATGGAAAAGATGATATTGATTATAGTATTGCTTCTGTAGTGACAAAAGTAGAAACGATGTTGAATAATGATAGTTTAAGCGAAAAAGATTTATCGGCAGCTTTTAGATATTTATTATTAGGTTATCAACGAATCAAAGATCAGGATTTAGCAATCATTAATAAAATCGATTTTTCTTCCGTTGGCATTTCTAATAAATCAACTTATCAAGGAATTATACCTCAAGGGAATTTTACTATGGCCGATGTTTTTAATTCGATTACATTAGCCGATTTACTGATTAATCCAGGCTGGCTTACAATAAGAATCACAGAAACAGATTTAAACAAAATCTTTTTGGGAATGGATTTAGTAGGTACTGCTTTTGCTTTTCCTTATTTAGAATCAGGAGAATACCGCGTTTCCTATATAGCATTAAGTTCGTTTTATGTCGATATTTTTCAAGATATTATTGAAATCAAATTAGTTCTAGATGTAAATGGAAAAGAGACAATTATAAAAACTGAATTTACAGGAACAAAAAATCAAGATTTAAAGATAGAACTCAATTTTACTGAACTGAATCTCGGTGAAATCGTTGGTAGTGAAGTAGATCGAACTAATATTCTTAGCTATCTTGCCAATGTCTTGAAAGATGAAACCTGGTTGGAAATGGATATTCCTCATCAGAAAATAATTTTCAACTTTGCAGAAATGATAACATCAAATGAAATAATACAAAACGTGATTGTTGAAGCGGGAACGAAAGAAACAGAGTTTATCGGGACCGATTTAATAAGCAACGGATATATTGAATTGAAGATGGAAATATCATTATTTCCATAATTAAAGCAAAAATCGCCTTAAAATTTGCCTTTAAAAATAAAAAAACCAATAAAAACGATCTTTCGATTGTTTATATAGTGAGTAAGAATGCCATGAATAGAGAAAGTGAAAATAATAATCAATTTGATAATAATATAAATGAACTTGTCTTTCAATTAAAAAAAGGAAATCTTGATGTTTTTGATGAATTTTATGAATTGACCAAAAAACAAGTTTTCTATGCGATTATCGCTATTTTAAAAGACCAGAGTTTAGCTGAAGATATCATGCAAGATACCTATTTACGATTTTTAGACAAAATAAATTATTATAAAGATCGAACGAATGTTGTGGCATTTCTGGTGACAATTGCTCGTAATCTGGCAATCAATACTTTTAATCGTCGAAAAAAGGAAACGATTTATGATATTTATGAATACGATGATTTGTTTCAAGCAGAAAACAGACAAGAGACACCACTACTTGATTTAGTTATGGAAACTTTAGAAGGTGTAGAACTAGAAGTTTTCTTGTTACATGTTATTGATGAATTAAAACATCGAGAAATAGCAAAAATAATGAATAAACCGTTAGGAACTATTACTTGGATTTATAATAATGCGGTTAAAAAAATGAAGCGGAAGGTAGGTGAAGGAAATGAACAACTATGAAAAATTTATTGACGACTTAAAAAAAGAAGCGAATAATAAAGAGATTGCAGATTATAGCGCAGTTATCAAAGCGCAATATAAAATGAATCACACTTCTTCTTTAAAACAAAGTAAGACGTTTTTCAAATGGGGATTTTCTTTGCTTGCCGTATTAGTTTTAGCTTTTGTTGGTTACTTGATTTGGGAGGATAATAAAATTAAACCAGCAATAGAAATACCGGGAATGGAAACTATGGAAGAGACATATGCCTTTGAAATAGCAGCAGCAGCAAATATGGTTCACAACATGGATTTAAGTGAAATGAAGTTAAGTAGTATTAATAGTGTGTATACTCCAATTGAATTAGCCAGAAAAGGCTCTGAAATATCTTCTTTAGATGATGTTGCTACTGAACTAAACAAATACATCTATACCATAAAACAATTGCTGGATAACGAGATAGTAAAGACAAAAGAAACCATTCTAGTTACTGGAGACTACCAATATCAAATGTCCCTTAGTGCTAAAATAAACGAAAATCAAATGATGGAATATCAAATTCAGTATAATAAAACAAATATTACTGAACACGCCTATCACCTAGAAGGTATTATTGAAATCGGCGGGAAACCTTATCTTATTAAAGGGACTCAAGAAAGCTTAGAAGATGAACAAGTACTTATGGTAAGAATTTATTTTAATTCAAATAATTTTATTTCCATTCATCAAGTGGTTGAAGAAGGAATGACAAAATTTGTTTATCGTGAATTTATTAGTCATCATCGAACCAGCGAATTAGCAATTGGAATAGGTGAAAAAAATGGATATCGAATTATCAGTATCGATTCTCGCGAAGGAAAGGTAAGAGGAAGATTTGATGCTCTATATGATGATTCAAACATGATTATTCGTAGTAGATATGATAAATATCGAGGTAATATCAGCGTTGAGATCATCGATAGATTCGAAGTAAGGTATTACTTTGTTCGTGAGAAAAAAGAAATTATTATCAAAAAAAGCGATAATCTAGCTTTAGACTATCGCTTTTTATTAATTAGAAATAGGGAGTCAATATTTACATAGCCTATTTTTTGTGTTAAAATATTGGATATAGGAGTAATTGATATGGAAATTAGGAAAAACGAAAAATTACGTGAATATCAAGTTGAAATGTTGCAATTAAAGGATTATTATTCGCGAGAGTATCACACTATTACCAGTTATTACTGGCCGATTATTGCTCAAAACAAAAAGAGTTTGAAAAACCGGATTTATTATACCGGTGCGATGATATGCATGCTCATTTTTTTTGTTGTTGTCATTCTCCTTGGAGGGTTTAAAAATGAATATCTTTTATGGGGAAGCCTTGCTTTTAGTATAACATTAATAGGAATAGGTGTAATTATTACCATAAAAGCATTAAAAAACAAGAAAAAAATTGCTGAAGAATGGGAAAAGAACAATAAAAAAGTTCAAGAAATTCAGGAAAATATTCAAACAATTGCGATGAAAGCTGCTGAGGAAATTCCCTATGTTATTTTCTATAGCGAGCATTATCAAGATATCATTTCAAAAAAACTACTGGAAAACAGTCAAGAATGGAAAGATTTAATCGAACAAGAAAAACAAAAAATGTTAGACTATACCTCGGGCTCGATGGCATATGACGATGTAATCGGTTATTACAATCATTGGGCTGATAATTTCTAACTTATTGAGCACTTGACTTACCAAGTGCTTTTATTATGCAAAAAAATTATTATATTTAAGGCAATGTTTAAAAAAATTTGATATAATAATAAAGGTTAAAAAAGAGGATATTATGAAAAAAGTTTTATTATTAATCAATTTTTTTATAATCATAATAATACTTGTAGGTTGTAAAAGTAATCAAAGTAAAATCTATGATTTAAATTTTGATATGTATTACAATACAATAAATAATGTAAAAATTGTCACTACGATAGAAAACGAAAAACAATTAGAAAAAGTATATCAAGGAATCGAAGAAATTTTACTGCGAAATGATCGTTTATTCAATGTTCAAACGCGTGAAGATCAATACAAAACAGAATTAATGCTCGTTAATGAAAATGCGGGAATCAAGCCCGTCGTAGTAAGTGATGAAGTAATCTTCGTTTTAAAAAAAGCGCTAGAATTTGCAAAATTATCTGAAGTTGAAGGAGTAGCATTATTTGATCCTACGATTGCACCTGTTTGGGATTATTGGAACTTCACGGAATTTTATTATAGTATTCATAATCCGATAATCGGCTCTGTACCCGATCATATTGAAGAGGTTTTACCACTAGTTGATTATCGAAAAGTTGTTATCGATGAAGTTGAAAAAACAGTTTTCTTACAAATAGAAGGAATGAGACTAGATTTAGGTGGAATTGTAAAGGGGTATGTAGCCGATTGCCTTCGCACTTATTTACAACAACAAGGGTTTCATGATGCAGTGATAGATATTGGTAAGAATATTATCCTTATGGGCAAACACCAAGGAAAAGGATGGAAAACTTCCTTGCAGACTCCCTATATTGAACGCTATAGTTACTCTCAAGAAGAGCAAATGTATTATTATGGAAGATTGTATTTAAGCGATAAGACAATAGTGACTTCTGGAGTATATGAAAAATATATCATGGATAAAGACCAAAAAGAATATCATCATATATTAGATCCGCGAACAGGATTTCCTTTTGATAATTCGGTCATTAGTGTTAGTGTTATTACCGATTCATCTATCGATGCAGATGGGTATAGTACAACACTATTGGCATTAGGTTTGGAAATGGGAATGGAATTAGTTAATCAAACCGAAAATTTAGAAGTAATATATGTGATTAGGAATAATGACAAGTATCAAGTATATATTTCTAAAGGACTGTTGGATCAATTTGAATTTAATGAAAATGTGAGAAGTTTAGGCTATGAATATAAAGGAGTTTTCGGTGAATAATATGAGAACATTAGAAATAAAAAACTTACATGCTTGTGTAGAGGATAAAGAAATATTAAAAGGAATTAATTTAAAGGTTAATACTGGAGAAGTTCATGCCATCATGGGACCAAATGGTACAGGAAAGAGCACCTTAGCTTCGGTAATCATGGGACATTATCGTTATCAAGTGACTGAGGGGGAAGTAAAAATAGATGATGAAGACCTACTGGCAATGTCAGTAGATGAAAGAAGTCGTAAAGGTATTTTCCTAGCAATGCAATATCCGAATGAAATCAGTGGAATTACCAACTCTGATTTTATCAAAACAGCGATGCAAGCCCGACTTGCTGAAGGAGAGCACATTTCCTTATTTAAATTCATCAAACAAATGGACAAAGCTGTTGATGATTTGAAAATGAATAAAGACCTACCCCATCGATATTTAAACGAGGGATTTTCTGGTGGAGAAAAGAAACGAAATGAAATCTTACAAATGAAGATGTTGAAACCTAGCTTTGCTATTCTTGATGAAATTGATTCAGGATTGGATGTTGACGCATTAAGAATTGTAGGAGAAAATATCAATAATATGCGAAGCGATGATTTTGGGGCAATTATTATTACCCATTATCAAAGATTACTTGATTATCTCGATGTCGATTATGTTCATATTATTATGAATGGAAAAATCGTAAAATCAGGGGGAAAAGAGTTGATTTCTAAGATTGATGCGGAAGGGTATGATTGGATTAAAACCGAATTGGGAATTGAAGATGAAGAAATAGTGAATAGAAAAGCTCATGCAGTATTAGGTTCTTGTGCATTTAAGACTTCTAAGGAGTAGAAAAATGAATTTAGAGAAAATACAAAATGAGATTTTGGAAAAAGAGGATAATTTCGCAATCCTAGAAAATGGGAAGATGATTTATTGTTCTTTTTCGAGTACTGATTTGAAAATAGAAAAAAACATGTCATTAAAAGTAATTCATTTCATTGATAAAGATACTGAAATTGATATTGAAATTGCTTCGGGAATCTCTGCTAAAATAGAAGAAATCTATTATTATGTGAAGAATAATGTCGAGATTAATACCAATATTACCATCGCAGATTATGCTTGTCTAGACTATTTGAACTTTGAAAGAAATGAAGATAGTCAAAAAATAATCACCAATGTTAGAATTCATCTTGGGAAAGAAGCAAAAATCAATAATAAAAGCATTGCTCTTTTTGATGGTGAAGTTTTTTCCAATCAATATGTTTATTTAGATGGCGAAGGAGCTATTAATGATAGTATTAATGTAATTATCAATAGTAGTGAAGCAAAACAAGACTTCACTTATAACCTATATCATCAAGTTCCTAATACGAATTCTACGATGGTTAATTATGCAATTTGCAAGAAAAAATCATTATTGAATGTAAATACTAATGGAATCATTGTAAAGGGAGCAAAGAATACGAACTTGTCGCAAAAAGTAAAAGGATTATTGATGGATTTGGAAGCGATGATTAGTGCGAATCCTAAATTACAAATTGATGAATATGATTGTATGGCTGCTCATGGAGCTTCTATTGGTGCCATCGATGAAGATGAATTATATTATTTAATGAGTCGAGGATTAACCAAAGAAGCAAGTGAAACGCTGATTGTTGAAGGTTTTATCAATCCTTTTTTATTAGAAATAAAGAGTAAAAAATTTCAAAACTATATTAAGTATTGGAGTAGTAAACACATATAGAGGGTGATTATTGTGATAGATGTAAAGAAAATTAAAGAGATGTTTCCAATATATAAAGAAAATCCTCAATTGACTTACTTAGATTCCTGTGCTACCAGTTTAAAGCCACAGCGAGTAATCGATAAAATGAACGAATATTATACACATTATGGTGTTAATATTCATCGAGGAGTTTATCAATTGAGTTATAAAGCTTCTGATGAATATGATATCGCCCGCAATAAAGTTGCAAAATTTATTCGTGCCGAATTTGAAGAAGTAATCTTTACCAGAAACGCCTCAGAAGCACTTAATTTAGTGGCATTAATCTATGGTGAACGATACCTTCAAGAAGGCGATGTTGTCATTACTTCTGAATTGGAACACCATAGTTCAGTTTT
>JAAYBG010000082.1 GCA_012718985.1 Acholeplasmataceae bacterium | reverse complement strand
TTTTTGTTTATTTTTATTAAAGCTGTAATTATCCGTCCATTCTTTTAGCAATCTCTCAGGATTTGTAAGGCAAAATTTTGCTACTTTATTGCTCTTTATTTCTTTGATAAATTCATCATTTAAGAGTAGTTTTTTTAAGTTTGATGCATGCCCCAAGCTAATTTTTGCCTCCTGGGCTATTTCTTTAACATACCATTCTCTTTTTGGGTTGCAAAGCAGAACCCTTAAGAATCGAGTTGATCTTGGTGAGAAGATAGATTTCTGTTGTCTCTTAGTCGGATAAGGATTAGGCTTTCCTTCAACACTAATAAAAACATTATTGAACTTGAAAAAGCAGTTCCCAGCGAGATCAAGATAACCAACTCCCAATTCTTGGCAAATCCGTTTTGCCTCATCTGATATATATGGGGCTCCAAAAACACCATATATATTATTTTGATTATGGCTGATAAATTGAAGCTGATAAGCTGTTCCTCTTGCGAATCGGGGTTGCCCAGAAGACTTGATTATAAAACATATATGGTAATTTTCTCCTTCTTTCGTTTCAACTTGAACCACAAAATCCAATTTAATGTCTTGGTTAAAAAAATTAGTTACCATAGAATCGACACCGATGACTTTTAAAATATCGGTTGATTTTAAAATATTTTCAGCTTTTTTTTGCAATTTATCGATTATTTCGCTTGGTTCAGTCATAGTTTCACTCTAATATATAATATCAGCATTTGCTGAAACAATATCATATAATGAAACTTAAATCAATATTAGCAAAATTCAGAGGGCTAGGTCTTGATTCTTGAATCTATAAATAAAACCATGGTTTAGAGGAATTAAGGATAAAACTAAAAGATGAGATTCTCACAGATAAAGGCCGAGGGGGAGAGGGGGGAGAAATTGATTAAGAACCAATGAAAAAGATAAGGACAAGGGATAAAAGATTAAAAATGGGATTCTCACGGAATTGAGGCGTTTTCAGCCTCAATTCCTCAGAATGACAGACTTAAAGGAGAAAAGATTAATGCAAAAAGATAAAATGAATTCCTTAGAATGACTGAATTAAGGCAAAAAGATAAAAAATATGGTGATTTTAGCTATGAACCAAAAGTTTTCTGCTTTAAGTTCTGAGCAAACTCTTCAGCATGTTTGATGTCTTCATCATTTGGCCTACCCTTATTTATTCCCCCAAATAGTTTAAGGAAACTATTCGTGTTAAAACCTGCACAACTAAATTCATCAATAATCAGGTAGCCCTTAGATTGTAATTTTTCTCTAAGTGCCGAGTGATTATTTACAATAAATTCTTTTGTTACACCTATGGCAGGAGCTCCATAAGTTGAAAAAATAAATGCTTTCTGGTTGGTGACTTGTGATAGTTTATCTGCAAGGTCAAGTAGAAATTTATGGTGTTTTCCACTATATATCCCTGAGCCAAATCCTATTAGACCATATTCTTGAAGATCTTCAAAGTTAATTTGAAGTGGTGTTTTATATATTTGTGCATCAAGGACTTTTGCAATCACGTTAGCAATTTTCTCAGTATTTTGGTGATGATATGAAAACACAACCAGGAGAGATTTTG
>JAAYBG010000134.1 GCA_012718985.1 Acholeplasmataceae bacterium | reverse complement strand
CTTCGGTCTTGGGACGAAGCCTTTTCACAAAGCCACTATATGTTGCCTTGGGATAATCTTTCAATGCAACACAGCTCATAGCAAGCTCATCTACGGTTTCGCTTGTTCGGGTGATAAGAATGTCGCCCTTCTTAATGGAATAAACCTCTTGCTCACGCTCGGAAGTATCCATTAAATCCGTTAATTCATCGGGCAAAAAATAATTATTGAAAACCGTGCTGAACGAAACGAAAGGTGCTCCGTGACCAGCCTGCTCTTTTGTTGATGAAATACCGGAGGTCATATCGTAAAGGTCTGAAAAGGCATAGCGATGTAACTTACTCATACTTCACCTTCTTCAACTGCTCCATAATCTCTTTTTGGAGTGCGTTGCCTTCGTCAAAGAAAGTCTGAAGGTTCGCCGTGTACTCAGCCATCTTCGCTTCAAACTCTTCCTGTGTCAGCTCAACATAGTCGATTTTGACGTCGAAATACTGACCTGCAGCAAGAGAGTATTTCTTCGCTTTGATTTCATCGTAAGTGACGGCTACGGAGAAGTCCTCAACAGCCTCCTTATTCTGGAAGGTGGAGACAATCTGCTCAATCTCAAAGTCACGCAGACGGCGTTTTTGATTATTTCCGTCCTTGTATTCCTCACCCATCTTGGAGGCATCAATCAGAACAACCTTTTCGGTTTTTCTGGAGTTGTCAAAGAACAGGACAGAGACGTTTGTGCCGGTCGTCGCAAAGACATTGGACGGCATACTTACGCAACCGTAAACAATCTTCTCGTCAACGATGTGCTTGAGGATTTTATTCTCAACGCCACTCTTTGATGTGATGAAGCCGGTCGGAATAACGATTGCACCCTTGCCGTTCTTCTTCAAGGAGTTAATAACGTGCTGAATGAAACAAGTGTAAATTGCCATGCTTTCCTTTTTCTTTGCAGGGACGTTCGGAACGCCAGCCCAAAAACGAGCAGGCATAGCGGCGATTTTATCTCTTGTATCAGAAAAGTCCATTTTGAACGGCGGGTTAGAAACAACGAATCAAAGGTTCTCAACGACTGCCCGTCATCGCTTTTGTGGTAAGGAGCTACCAAGGTGTCGCCCTGAATAGCGTGGTCGAGAGAGGATACCAAGCCGTTCAAAATCAAATTCAGCTTTAACATCTTATTGCTTCGCTGAGAAATATCCTGTGCAAAGATGGTGCAACGGTCTTCACCAATCTGATGACTTAGAGCCATAAGCAGAGTTCCTGTACCTGCAGAGGGGTCGTAACACTCGATGTTATGCAAGTCGGCATTCTCTCCAACAAGCAGACGAGCCATAATAGTTGCGATGGAGTGCGGAGTATAATATTCCGCATATTTGCCGCCGCCAGCGGTGTTATAGTCTTTGATGAGATATTCAAAGATAGCGGCAAAGAAATCGTAGTGCTGGGTAAATGCTTCCTCAAAAGAGAAGTTTACGAGCTTATCAACCAATGCACG
Organism: Acholeplasmataceae bacterium; assembly: GCA_012718985.1. Taxonomy (GTDB): domain Bacteria; phylum Bacillota_I; class Bacilli_A; order ML615J-28; family CAG-698; genus JAAYBG01. The sequence continues at coordinate 519 of JAAYBG010000134.1, read as the reverse complement.
AGCAAAAGGAGCACGTTGTGCCTCGTCGGTGACATACTGTGTCAGTTTCTCAAAAAGAGGGATTTTGGTATTCTGCGTAGTCTGCGTTGCAAAGATAGCCATATTCTTGTCGGCAATATCCGTCATCGTGCTATCAAAGATGAGGTCAAAATCACCCTTCGCCTGTTGATTCCAGAGGTTGGCAATCAAGTGTTCCGGGTAGAGCTGCGGAACATCAGCGGACAATTCATCTAAAATGTCAAGGCGTTCATCTTCGGTCATTTCAGCGTAGGCAATTTCCCACTTAGGTGCATTAGCGAGCTTGGAATTGATTCGCTTAACTTCATAACCGAACTTGTCGTTTATGAATTTATAGAGGAATACCTGGGTGATGATTTTGTACTCGTTTCCGTCATTGCCCATACCATAGGTCTGGCAAGTGGATTTAAGAGCATCAATCAGTTCGATGGTCTTTTCCTTTATTGTCTTAGTGTTTGCTATAACCATATATGTTTTCTCCTTTTATGCCGCAGGGTAGGT
>JAAYBG010000081.1 GCA_012718985.1 Acholeplasmataceae bacterium | reverse complement strand
TAGATTAACATCTACCTTTTTATAAGGTTATTGATATACTAAAAAGAGGGTGAGAACTTGACAAAGTGTTTGGTGTGTAATCAAGAAATAAAAGAAACAAAAGTTTGTCCTCACTGCGGGAATAGTATCCTAGCCATTTTTGAAAAAAACAAGATAAACTACAAAGGGCAACGATATTCCCTAAGAAAGTGGTATCTATTTTTAACGCCTCATCTGATAAAAGGAAAAGAACAGATTATCGCAAAACATAGAAGCGAAAAAATATCATATGACTATCTCTATAGTATTTTTCTAAGAAATTGTCGGAAAAACACTTTTTTAGGGTTAATTTTACCTTCTGTTTTATTTTTTGTTATTGCTTGTGTTAATATTGTAATACCAATAATCGGTCTAGATAAAGTTAATATTATCATTGATGGATCAAAGGAAAATGTGGAATATTTTCTTTATTTCTTAGGAATTTTGTGTTTTGTATTTTTCATAGGCGTTTTTTACTTGTGGGCAATAAAAAAGCAAAAGTGCTATATTGCTATCGTCAGAAAACAAACAAGATATGTCCATATCACAAAAGAAAAATATAATGAAATCATAAAAGATTTTAACTCTCTAAGAAATAAGGATGAACAAGGAGAAATTTAAATGAAAAAAATAATACTATTTATCATAGTAATAATCAGTTTATTTACATTGAGTAGTTGCGGCTATGAAACGGATATGCCAACAATTAAGAATTTAACTCAACAAGATATATTTGATCAGAAAGAAGAAAAATATTTTGTTTTCTTTTATGTTGATGGTTGTACAGGTTGTGAAGAAACAAAACCATATATCATCAATTACTACAATCTTGTAAAGGGGGATGATAGTAAGCGTCACATTTTTGGAGTTAACCTAAGCAATCCTAAGAACAAACAACTATATGTAAAATATGCTGGTACTGAAGGACAAGGAACCGATGGGAATTTTTATGTTGATGGGGTTAAAAATTGGGAGGAACTAAAAATAGGAACAACACCATCTATGATTTCTATTTATAAAGACAAGAATGGTGTGAAAACAGCTAAATATGTTGCCCAAGGAAAAGAAGCAATTATTACAGCTTTAGAAAGGCAATTCAATTAAAAAATCAAGATGATTAGTCTTGATTTTTTTATTTCATTAAATCTTCAAATAATGTTGTAATTGAAGTTGTTGTAAGATTGCTATAAAGAGCTACTACAACTCCATTTTTGATATGTAATACCCGCGGAACGGCTAGTAGTGAAAGTTCATCAGAACTTGAAACACCAATTGCGTTTTCTTCTGATTTTTTATTAAAGTTGTCGTTCATGCTACGATGAACCGCATATAATGGTGGAGAGGAAGGATGAAGTTTAGTAAATCGATCGTATTGAATTAAAAGAGGTTTGACAGAGTTACATCCTGGACAACCAGCTTTTAAAAAGAAGACAAAATATTCAGAATCGGTAACATTAAAAATATCATCCCATAATAGATAATTAAGCGAACTAGAAATTTTAACATCTACTAGTTTAGAGTCGCCCAAATCATTAAAAATTGTTAGAGAATAGCGACCTGGTAAATAGATACTGAAGAAATCAGCGCTAAATGTAAAATTATTAGAACCTTCAATATAATGAGAACCAGCACGGAAGGTTTTATTTATATTAAGACCAACAAGGGAGAAGTTAGTAGGAACAAAATCAATAGTTATAGAAAAAGCCTTTGGATTTTCAACAACAAAATTAATTACGTCAATGTTTTTTATTCTTTCCATTTCTTGATCGAATACTTCGGTAATAGGAGTGGTCCCTACGTAGTAAGAGGTAATTACATTGTTTTCAACAATCAACAAGGTTGGAGTGTACATTTTTGTTTGTTTAATTAAATCTTCGTAGTTATCTATACCTGTTAAGTCCTCATTTTCTCCTGTTGAGGAAATGCCCCCTTCAACAACATAAAAATTATGTTTGTAAAGGGAATCATAAGAAAGAATAAAATCATTATATTTATATGAGATTGGTTTTAAGGTCTCACAACCAGTGCAACCTTCTCTCGTAAGTAAAACATAAAAGAAATCATCCTCTTGTGTGAAAATTTGTTCTTTCGTTATATAATTAAATGTTTTATTATAACCAACAATAGAAATTTTGTAGGAATAAAATCCATTTTCACTATAAGCTAATTTTAATACATAATCACCAGGAGATAAATTCATAAATAGGTCAGGTGGAAGGATGACTTCCTTTTCTTTTTGATAAAGAGATAGATCAGACCATTCTTTATAAAAATCATTGCCCGTGATATTCATGAAACTAACTTTTTTCTTTGGTTGCAAAACAATTTCTGTAGGGTTATCTTTATCGAATAGATAGTTAATTTCTTTGTTGTTGCAACCAATACTGATGACGGCAATAAGCAGTAATATTATAAGGATATATTTTTTCATTTGTTTCCCTCGAATTAGATTTTCGCAATAAACTCGATTTCAATTAATGAGTCTTTCGGTAATCTTGAAACTTCAATTGTCGATCTTGCTGGTCGGTGTTCACCAAAATACTCAGCATAGATTTCATTCACTACAGAAAAATTATTGATGTCTGATAGGAAAATTGTTGTTTTTACAACGTCATTCTTATGAGCTTTGCTTGCTTCAAGAATAGCGGTTATGTTTGATAATATTTGTTTTGTTTGCTCAACAATTCCCACTTTCATTAATCCTGTTTGTGGGTCAATCGGTAATTGTCCTGATCCAAAAATAAAATTGTCAACCTTAATTGCTTGTGAATAAGGTCCGATAGCCGCCGGTGCTTTTGTTGTTTTAATAAAATCCATAGGAACCTCCTAATAAATGCTTTAAACATTATACCATAATATAACAAATAGTTGCACAAAATTTGCAAAAAAAACAACTTATTCTTAACAATTAAATATTTATATGTTATAATAGCAAATGATAATGACAAAAAAAACAATTATTTTGAAAGGAGAAACTCAAATAAACGTTGAGTTAAAATATTTATGAAGAAAAAAGCGTTTTTACTATTGCTCTTTTTAGTTGTGTTCTTAACTGGATGTGCCAACACTAAAACGAAGGACGTTTTCCGTTTTGAAGCACATGAGGTAGATCTAATTGTCGGTGAGACGAGAGAAATAAAAGTAATTTTAGGAAGTGTAAGTCCAAAGGAAGAAATTGTTTATGTAGTTGGTAATTCGTCGATTATATCTTATCAGGAGAATATACTTACCGCTTTGTCCGTAGGAACAACTAAATTAACGGCTTATGTAAAGAGTGAACCATTGACCAGAGCTGTTGTTAATATTACTGTAGGAAAAGAATCGCTTTCTTCTTTAAAAATTAACGGAGTGAATTCAATATTAATTGGCGAAAGCGTTACCTTCACTACAGAGGTAACACCAAGTCATCTTGAAAACAATGTTATTTGGAAATCATCAGATACTAAAGTAGCAACTATTGATGCCAATGGAAAATTAACAGGAAATAAAGCAGGAACTACGACTATTTCTGCTACTTCTCAATATGATAGAACAATTGTAGCCATTAAAACTGTTGAAGTTAAGTATCATGATGCAAACAAAATAGAGATTGAATTCACCAGCGGAAAAGAAACAATGGTCCTTTCTGAAACAGCGAAAGTAAAAGCAACTATTTCGCCAGCGTTGGCAAATCCTAATTATACATGGACTACAAGTGACGCGAAAACAGTTAGTGTGGATAAAGATGGTAATTTAACTGCTGTTGCTGTTGGGAATGCAACTATTACAGCAACAAGCGCAGATGGTTTAGTAAGCGATACGGTTGATATTACTGTAACTTGGGCTGAATCTACAGGATTAACAGTGAAAGAAGTAACTACCGAGATTTATGTTGGTGATACTTTCAAAATCGAGGCAACAGTAGAACCTGCTAACGCTAATCAAGAAGTAGAAGTTTCTTTTAATAACGAACTATTAGCAAAATTAGAGAAAGATACCATTACTTTTCTTGCAGAGGGGACATTAGAAGTTACAATTAAAACTGCTGACGGAAAAGTGGAAAAGAAACTAACAATTGTTATTAAACCAATTCCTGCACCAACAGATATAGAATTTAAAACTACTGATGGAGAAACTGTTTTTGATGAAAAGCAAAGCAACATTGCTCTGACAATCGAAATCAAACCAGAACATGCTCTTCAAGAATTTGAAATCACCAGCAGCGATGAAAATGTAGCAACAGTAACTGAAAGGGGCGGAAAATACTTTTTAAATACAAAGAACCCTGGAACAGCAACAATAACAGTTACCTCTAAAGTCAATCCAGAATTAAAGAAAAGCATAACGATTACGGTTAATGCTATCGAATAAAGAAATGAAGACACCAGCTAAAAAACTGGTGTTTTTAAATCAGTAGTGTTGTTGTAATTCGTTTAATAAAGTGATAAAATGATGACGGTGAAAAATATGTATGATATTATAGTAGTAGGTGGAGGTCATGCTGGAGTTGAAGCAGCATTAGCTAGCGCCAGATTAAAAAATAAAACATTATTGCTAGTAGGCAATAAAAAAATGATTGCCAGTATGCCATGTAATCCTTCTATTGGTGGACCTGCAAAGGGAATTATCGTAAGAGAAATAGACGCTTTAGGTGGCGAAATGGCAAAAGCGACAGATAAGACTTTGTTGCAAATAAAAATGTTGAATGTATCCAAAGGACCGGCCGTAAGAGCATTAAGAGCTCAATCAGATAAGATTCAATATCCAAAATACATGCAAGCGGTTATTGAACAACAAGAAAATCTAGAAGTAAGAGAAATTTATGTTGAGAGGCTACTCCTTGCTGGCAATGAAGTAACAGGAGTAGAATTAGAAAACAAAGAACAGATTAAGGCCAAAATTGTAATCATTGCTAGTGGTACTTATCTTGATTCTCGAATTCTAGTTGGTCATAAATTCTGGCAAAGCGGTCCGGATAATCAAAGAACAACATCCAAATTATCAGAAAGTTTGAAGGAAGCAGGGTTAAAATTAATTCGACTTAAAACAGGGACACCGCCACGTATCAAAAAGAACACGATTGATTTTTCTAAAACAGTGGAACAACCTGGTGATAATAGACCATTACGTTTTAGCGAAACGACAAATTTTGAAGAAATTAGACCGATTGAAAAACAAGAAAAATGTTATTTAACCTATACAACAGAAGAAACTCATAAAATTATTAACGATAATTTAACATCTTCGAGTATGTACAGCGGAATAATAAAGGGTGTAGGTCCACGATATTGTCCATCGATTGAAGCTAAGGTTGTTCTTTTTTCAGATAAGAAAAAGCATCAGGTTTTTCTTGAACCAGAAAGTCTAGAAATTGATGAAATTTATGTTCAAGGATTATCAACAAGCCTTCCTCATGAACTACAAATTGAAATGGTTCATACAGTTCCTGGATTAGAAAAAGCAGAAATAGCGAAATATGCCTATGCGATTGAATATGATGCAATAGATCCGTTACAATTAAAAGCAACTTTAGAATCGAAATCAATCAAAAATTTATTTTTTGCTGGTCAAGTAAATGGAACCAGCGGTTATGAAGAGGCAGCCTGTCAAGGATTAATAGCTGGAATTAATGCAAGTTTAAAACTGGCAGGAAAAGAGCCACTTATTCTAAGAAGAGATGAAGCTTATATCGGTGTTTTAATCGACGATATTATTACAAAGGGAGTGGAAGACCCTTATCGTCTTTTAACCTCAAGAGCAGAATTCAGACTATTATTACGTCATGATAACGCCGAAGAGCGCTTGATAAAACGAGGATATGAAATCGGTTTAATCAGCGAAGAAAGATATCAAAAATTTTTATTGCAGCGCCAAAAAATTGAAGAATTAAAAGGATTGTTGGAAGAAATAATGGTATATCCAAAAAACGAAGTTAACGATTACTTGTTAGCTAATGGAAAAGCGATAATCAATGAGAAAATAACGGGGAAAGAGTTTTTACGCCGGCCAGAAATCAATTTTGATGATATTGAATTTGTTATAAAAAATAAAATTCCTTATTCGTTTGATGTGAAAGAACAAGTGACAATTGAAGTTAAATATGAAGGATATATTAAGAAAGAATATAAAGAAGCCAAGAAAATGGCGGCGATGGAAACAAGAAAAATCCCTGAGGGAATAGATTATAATAAAATAACAAATCTTGCAATAGAAGCAAAAGAAAAGTTAGAAAAAATTCGCCCCGCAACCATCGCCCAAGCATCACGAATCAGTGGAGTTAATCCGAGCGATATAACTATATTACTTGTTTACTTGGAGGGATATCGTGAATAATTATCTCGATAAATTTAATCTTAATGATAAACAAAAACTACAATTCAAACAATATTTTCAATTTTTAATCGCGGAAAACAAGAAGATTAACTTAACATCAATTATCGAAGAGGAAGAAGTATATGTAAAGCATTTTTATGATTCCTTATCCATGATAAATGCGGGAATTGATTTAAAAAACAAAAGTATTTGTGACATAGGAAGCGGTGCCGGATTTCCAAGTATCCCTTTAAAAATATTAGAACCAACGCTTCAAGTAACCATTATTGAGCCAACAACGAAAAGAATTCGATTTTTAGAACGATTATGTGATATACTTAAACTAACAGAAGTGACGATTATTAATGATCGTGCTGAAAATGTAATTAAAAATTATCGCGAAGGGTTTGATATTGTCACAGCGCGAGCTGTTGCTAATTTGCCCATCATTTTAGAATTATCCATTCCTTTTATCAGGGTAGGAGGAAGTTTTATTGCCTATAAAGGACAATCATATGCGGCTGAAATAAAAACAGCAGAGAGATGCTTAACAACGTTAGAAGCAGATTTAAAATCAGTATATGAGTATGAATTGCCAGCCGATATGGGTTCACGAGCTCTACTGGAATTTACCAAGAGTAAGGCAACAAATATAAAATACCCACGGAAATATGCTGATATTAAAAAGAAAACACTATAGTGAGGAGCAATTAATATGGGAATAATTATCGCTATTGCTAACCAAAAAGGTGGAGTAGGTAAGACTACAACGGCAATTAATCTCGGTGCAGCACTTGCTCGCGAGCAAAAAAGGACATTGTTAATTGATTTAGATGAACAAGCAAACGCAACAATTGGAATAGGCTTTTCACGGGAAAATGTTGCAATTAGTTCTTTTGAATTATTAACTCGTGATATCGATATTAGGGAAGCAATCTGTAATACGAAAGATTCCTATTTTGATATTGTTCCTTCCTCAAATAAACTAGCAAGTATTGAAGAAACCTTATATGGATGTGAAGATAAAGAGCAAAATCTTATGAAAAAGGTAGAGCCAATTAAAAACAGTTACGATTATATTTTGCTTGATTGTCCACCTTCATTAGGAGTTATTATTGATAATGCTTTATTTGTCAGTGATTCAGTAATTATTCCTGTGGAATGTGAATTTTTCGCTTATGATGCTTTAACGCAAATGGTTAATAAAATCAATCAGGTGCAAAAAGCCAAAAATAAAATAAACAAATCATTAACTATTGAAGGGGTTCTGTTAACAAAACTAGATAATCGTAATGTTTTTGGTTATAAAATAATGGATAAAGTAAAATCGCTTTTCCCAACAAAAACATTCAATACGATTATTAATCGTTCAAGTCATTTACAAGAAGCACCTATGCATGGAAAAACAGTTATCGATTTTGCGTATAATTCTCGTGGCAGCAAAGAATATCGCGAACTAGCAAAAGAAATTATCAATAATAACGAGGCGAACTAGTATGTGGGAAAAAATAGTAAACTTTATTAATGCGTCAATGAAAACAATTATTGCGACAGCAATAATCGTGGGAATAACCTTTGTTTTATTTGTTATCATTTCCGTTGTAGGAAATAGGATTATAAAAAAACAAAGAAACAAAAAGAAGAAAGCAATAACGCTAGCAAAGATGATTCAAAGTATTCTTCGCTATGTGATATTGATACTAGCAATTATCATAATATTAAGCTTTTGGGGTGTTCAAGTAGGGCCTATTCTAGCAGGAGCAGGCATTATTGGAATTGTGATAGGTCTCGGTGCACAAGATTTAATTAAGGATTTATTGAGTGGCTTCAGCATAATTTTTGAAAATCATTATGATATTGATGATATTGTTGAGATAAAAGGATTTAAAGGTAGAGTATTAGATATTGGCTTGAAATCCACTAAATTAATTAACTGGAAAAATGAAGTTAAAATATTTACTAACGGAGACATAAAAGACATTACCAACTTTTCTAAAAATCCTTCGGTAGGAGTTGTTGAAGTGGGGATTAGTTATTATGAAAATATCGATAAAGTAATCGCTCTACTTGAGGAAAAATTAGTTGTAATAAAGGAATTATTCCCTCAAGTAATTGAAGGTCCTAATGTCCTTGGAGTGACAAGTTTTACAGAAAGTGCAATGATTATTAGAATTATAATAAAAACAGAACCAGAAAGGCATTATGATGTCGAGCGAGCAGTTAGAAAATATACGAAGGAAATATTTGATGCGAATGGTATTAAAATACCTTTCCCACAAATGATAGTTTATCATGACGATAATAAAAACTGATTACGCTGATGGCGATATTTTAGAGTTTAAGAAGCCTCATCCTTGTGGTGGAAAAACGTGGAAAATCATTCGTGCAGGAGTCGATTGCAAATTAGAATGCGAAACATGTAAAAGAGTTGTGATTATTCCGAGGATAGAACTAAACAAAAAAACAAAAAAAATAATCAATTCTAGGACACAAAGCTAGAATTGATTTTTATGTGTTACTCAATAAGAAAGGTGGTTTCTAATGGTAAAAAGTTTTATTAAATATTATCGACCTCATATAAAACTATTTATATTAGATATGATTTGTGCACTGACAATATCATTCATAGATTTATTATTTCCCATGGTTACTAATAAGGTGCTTAGAGAATATATTCCCAACGGAGCAATGCGAACGATTGTTATCATAGGAATAGTTTTACTTGTTTTTTATGGAATTCGTTTCATATTATCTTATATTATCGGATACTACGGGCATATCATGGGAATAAGATTGGAAACAGATATGCGGACAGATTTATTTAAAAAGCTTCAAACGATGGATTATCAGTTTTTTGATGATAAAAAAACAGGAGAACTGATGACCAACTTAACAACACATCTTCATGATGTATCAGAAATGAGCCATCATGCACCAGAAGATTTATTTATTTCTTTTTTGATGCTAGTAGGAAGCTTTATTTACTTGATGTTTATCAATGTATACTTAACAATAATCATATTTATTTTCTTATCGTTTCTGATTATTTATTCCATCTCGCGGCGCAAAAAAATGATGAGGGGATTCCGGAACGCTCGAAACGCTCAAGGAGAATTAAATGCAGAAGTAGAAAGTAGTATTAGTGGTATTAGATTAACAAAAGCTTTTCATAATGAAGATTACGAAGAAAAGAAATTTGAAAAAATAAATAAATTATATAAATCAGCACGAACAGAAACTTTTCGTCAAATTGGATTATTTGGTTCAGGAAATGATTTCTTCATCAATTTGGCGAACTTAGCATTACTTGTTTTTGGTGGCTATTTTGTTTATAAAAAATGGATTGATTATATTGATTTAACAACTTATTTTTTATATATAAATTTCTTGATTAAACCGATTGCTAGGTTAACAAATTCTATGGAACAATTGCAACAAGGTTTTTCGGGAATAGAAAAGTTTTATAACATCATGAAGATAGAACCGAAAATAGTAAGTCCTGAGAACGGAATAATCAAAAACGATTTTATTGGTAATGTTGATTTCATTGATGTAAAATTTAGTTATAACCAAAATGATAATCAATATGTATTGTCAAATTTCACTTTAAGTATTCCTGCTGGTAAAAAAGTAGCTTTGGTAGGTGAAACAGGGGTTGGTAAAACAACGATATCTAAATTAATTCCCCGTTTTTATGATGTTGAAGAAGGACAAGTAAAGGTTGATGGAATCGATGTTCGGGACTATAATTTATTTAACCTTCGTGAAGCAATCGGTCATGTTCAACAAGATGTTTTTATTTTTTATGGAACAATAAAAGAAAATATTCTCTATGGTAAACCAAATGCAACTATGGAAGAGATAATAGAAGCTGCAAAGAAGGCAAGAATTCACGATTTCATTATGACTCTTGAAAATGGTTATGAAACGATTACAGGAGAACGAGGAATTAGATTATCTGGTGGTCAACAACAAAGAATTGCCATTGCTAGACTCTTTTTAAAGAATCCTAAGATTTTAATTTTAGATGAAGCTACTTCTTCGTTAGATAATATTACAGAAACCCTTATCCAAAAATCAATTGATGATTTGGCGAAGGGAAAGACAACAATAGTAATAGCTCATCGCCTAACCACAATAAAAAATGCAGATGAAATTATAGTAATCGGTAAAAATGGAATTTTAGAACGCGGGAAACACGAAGAATTGATTAATAACAAGGGTTATTATTCATCTCTGTATCATTCAAGTATTACCATATAAGAAAATTCGTGATGTCTTGTAAGACATCACGATTTTTTATAAAATGAAACGTTTTCATGAAAAAAGTTTTGACTTGTGCTGAGATAATGATATAATGGTTGCATACAAAAAAACGGGTTTAATTTAAAAGATAAAAGAAAAGATTTCTTTTTGAGCATAAATTTTAAATTGAGCCTATGTTAAATAGGTTTTTTTGTTACTAATCCAGGGTTAATTTTTAAAAGATAAGGGAAAAGGATTCTCGATAAGAGAAAAGAATTCTCTTTGAGTATAGGTAAAAATTCAATCCTGTGATGGGATTTTTTTGTTTTAATCCAGGTTTTTTTTGTTTAAAAGATAGAAGTGATTCTTGAGCATAGTCTTAAAATACCTCTTGAGCATAAAGCAAAAAGCACCTGGAAAGGTACTTTTTATTTTATAGGAGGTTTTTTTATGCGGCGGAATAATATAAACACAAGAAATGGAGTTGTAATTGAATTAGCCCTATATTAGGTGATGATGAAAGAAAAACAAAATTAAAAAGAGGAGAAAGAAAAATGAAAAAAATAATTTGTTTGGTGTTATTAATAATTAGTGTGTTTGGATTAACAGGATGCAAAAAGAATGTGCTTGATAAAATAACAAAAAAAGGTGAAATTGTAATCGTTACTTCACCAGACTACCCAGCATTTGAATTTACTGACGAGTCAAAATCAGGGCAAGATAAATATGTAGGTTCAGATATAGAATTTATGAAGTATATTGCTAAGGAATTGGGTGTAACATTAAAAATAGAAGCAACAGATTTTGATACAACATTAGCATTATTATCAACGGGAGCAGCTGATTTAGCAATTTCTGGATTTACCTATAAATCTGAAAGAGCAGAAAACTATGAATTATCTAATCCATATTATCAAGAAGGCTCTCAAGGTATTATCGTATTAAAGAGTGATTACGATAAGAATCAATACAACACATTGGCTAAATTAAATGTTGCTGGCGTAAAAGTTGGTGGTCAAAGTGGATCATTACAATTTGACTATATTACAAATCAACTACCAAACGCGACGGCAGAAGCATTTACAAAGATTGCTGATGGATTACTATTGCTTGACAATGGGACAATCAAAGCAGTTGCCTTAGCATCAAGCGTTGCTGAGAATATAATTACTCAACAACCAAATAAATATGTGTTCCTAGAAGAAACATTTACCGTTCCAACAGAAGAAACACAATTGTTCGTTTTAGCGGCCAAAGGACAAAAAGAATTAATCACAAAGATTAATGAAATCATCGCAAAGATGATTGCTGAAGAAAAGTATGAAGTTTGGTTCCAAGAAGCGACAGATTTAGCGGCAAGCTTAACTGAGAAAAAATAAAAGATGTTTGAAAACTTATACAAAATACTGATTAAATATTTTCCGTTATTTATGGAGGGGATGGGCGTTACCCTTCTCCTTTCTTTAATAACAGTGGTCTTTGGAACGATCCTAGGAACAGTCTTTGCTTTAATGAGATTATCAAAAAGTAAAATACTTAATATTATCTCTGAAACATATACGGAAATTGTAAGAGGAATTCCTCTATTATTACAATTGTGGGTAATTTATTTGTTGTTTAGTTCTGCACTTGGTAAAGTAGGTGCAGTATGCTTAGCGTTGCTGTTGAATTCAGCAGCCTATGTTGCAGAAATTATCAGATCGGGCATTCAAGCAGTAGACAAAGGTCAAGTGGAGGCTTCTAGAAGTCTAGGTATTAATGCAAATAAAACGATGACAAAAATAGTTCTCCCTCAAGCAGTTAAGAATATCTTGCCTGCATTAGGAAACGAATTTGTTACCGTAATCAAAGAAACTTCATTATCTTCGGTATTCTATATTGGAGATTTAATGACAGCAAAAACAATCATTACTACACAAACCTATTTAGCAATTGAACCATACATCATTATAGGTATTATTTATTTCATCTTAACGTATACTCTATCAAAATTTATTGGTAAGTTTGAAAAGAGGTTGAAGCTAAGTGATTAAAGTAAAAAATTTGCAAAAAAAATTTGGTTCATTAGAAGTTTTAAAGGGAATAGATGAAGAAATTGCAAAAGGTGAAGTAGTATCTGTTATAGGCCCTAGTGGTAGCGGTAAATCAACGTTTTTAAGATGTTTGAATTTAATAGAAATTCCTACTAAAGGAACTATTGAATTCGATGGAGAAATTATTTATAAAAAAGAATCTTCGCGATATAAAAAAGCTGTTGAAGCGATTAAAGCAAAGAAAAAAGAAATGAATTCTCAAGAGTACAAAGCAAAATATAAAGCTGCTGTTTTAGAATATAAAAAACATCAAAATCTTGAAAAAGCGCGATTAAAAAAATTGGATAAAGCAATTAATATTCATCGTCAAAAAATGGGGATGGTTTTCCAACATTTTAATGTTTTTCCTCATTTAAACGTATTGGAAAACATTACTTTAGCGCCAGTATTAACCAATAAAATGAATAAAGAAGAAGCTGAAATAGTTGCCAAAGAATTGCTAGAAAAGGTTGGTCTTAAAGATAAGATATATGACTATCCTAAAAAACTTAGCGGTGGCCAAAAACAACGTTTAGCAATTGCTAGGGCTCTGGCAATGAATCCTAAAGTAATGTTGTTTGATGAACCAACAAGTGCTCTTGATCCAGAAATGGTAAAAGAAGTTTTGGATATCATTAAACAAGTTGTGAAAATGGGAATGACTGTTGTGATAGTAACTCATGAAATGGGATTTGCCAAAGAAATAAGCGATCGAGTTTTCTTTATGGATGATGGAAAAATTGTTGAAAAAGGAACACCAAAAGAAGTTTTTGAGAATCCTCAACATCCAAGAACAAAAGAATTTTTAAGTAAAGTATTATAAAACTCTAGCCAAAAACTAGAGTTTTATTATTTGTGTTAGAAAAAAACATAATATCTTTGTTATACTAGTAGAAGAATGAGGTGAAACAATGAAAAAAATATTTTTAATGATGTCTTTATTTCTATTAATTTTTTTGTTTGTTGGTTGTAAACAAAAAGTAATGGAGGATGCTACAATTGATGCTCCTACCGGAATGCCTTCTGATACAGTAGCAGGAAAAGACTTTTATGATGGTAGTTTATCACCAGACGTAATGGAAGGAGAAGTGGAACCTAAAGAAGAAGGTTCTCCAAATTTTATTCCCCAAGCAGGGCAAATTTCAGCAAGCGAATGGAGCGATCTGAAAAATTATCGTTTTTGGTTAAGTCTTTTTACTAGCGGGCAAGATTCTAAAGAGGGCTTATTTACCGAACATTTTCAGAAGGGATATTTTGATACTCTGAATATGATTGAGGTTGTTATTAAGAATGGTGAAGAAAAAGTATCAGGTGCTAAAGTAGAACTTTTGAGTGAAAATCAAGAAGTTTTATATACATCAATTACTAATGCTAATGGAAAAGCATATTTATTCCCAGCAACAAAAGAAATAACAACGATTAAACAAATAGGAATAACCGTTAATAATGTGACTACATACAAAGATTATACCTATAGTAAAGAAACAAATGTTGTAGAATACGATATAAAAACATCAAACACTAAAGAAAAAATAATTGAAATTATGTTTGTGGTTGATACAACAGGTTCAATGGGGGATGAAATTAGTTACTTAAAAGCGGAAATAGATTATGTAATCAGTTCAGCAAAAAGAAATCATCAAGAAGCAGAAGTTCGTTTAGCTCTTCTTTTCTACCGTGATTTTGGCGATGAATATGTTACAAGATATTTTGATTTCTCTACAAACATCGAAGAGCAAAAGAAAAATCTTGCAGCTCAAAACGCTTTAGGCGGTGGAGATTGGGAAGAAGCTGTAGATGTTGCTTTAGAAGAAGCAGTAACAAAAAAATGGAGTGAACAAAACACGACAAAACTACTTTTCCACGTGCTTGATGCACCTCCTCACTACGAAAAAGACATTATGACTAGGTATGCTAATGCGATTCAAGTTGCAAGTAGTAAAGGAATTAGAATGATTCCTGTTGCATCGAGTGGAATTGATAAATATACAGAATATTTACTTCGTAATGAAGCGATGATGACAGGGGGAACTTATACATATATTACTAATCATTCTGGTATCGGTGATGAACATATAGAAGCAACTGTTGGTGAGACAGTAGTAGAGTATTTGAATATGATGTTAATCAGGATTATCAGTGAATACTATACAGGAATTGAACAAGAAAAGGTTCCTTATTATCAAAAGTAGTTTATTAGTTAACAAGAGCAATTTATCGTTGCTCTTTATTTTTTTTCTTGTCTCTTCATTTAATAAATGATAAAATAATGTGTCCATAAAAGGAGTTTTTATGAAGGGTATAAAAAGAACATTAAAGCTAGCAAAAATGGTTATTAAATTATGTCCCTTTTATTTAATCTATAGCATTTTTGATATTGTTTTGGGATTAATTACGACATTTATTCCCATAGGTATCGTTCAAGTGATTATTGGTTATTATCATAATGGGGAGAAATTTATTAAAGTATTAATTGTTTGTGGATTGATAACCATTGTCGATTATCTAATTCAAATAATTTATAATTATTTTAATAAATTGTATCGACGCTATCAAAGGAGATTTTTCAGTCGTTACGAAATTATGATTTTCAATAAATTAAAGGAAATAGATTACGAAAAATACCAATCATCAGATTTCTTGAATGATTACAATCGAGCAATTGATGAAGGTGGTTGGGCATCTATAGGAGCGTTTTGGACACTATCGGATATCATATCTAGTTTTGCAAAAGTAATTATGATATTTACAATTTTTGCGTTAATTGATTATATAATTATCGTCTATGCGCTAGGAGTTGGAGTTGTTTACTTTTTTTTAATAAAATATGTTGCCCAAATAGAGTGGCAATTAAGTCAAAAAAACAAAAAAAATGTCAGAGAACGAGGCTATGTAAAACGAATGTTTTACTTAAAGGATGCTTCTTTTGATATCAGAACAAGCGAGATTGATAGTCTATTATTGCAAGCAAACGATACCATAGGGAGTCGTGTTATTAGCAACATAGATAAGACATTATTAAAAAGCTCAACGCTCACCTTTATTTCAGAAATTTTAATTAGAAGTATTTATCCCTTAGCTTTAGGTTTTATTTCGTATGTTACATTAAAATCAATGGATTTTGGTTCTTTTGTTGCGTTAACGGTTGCTGCATCTACATTGAGCAATATTGTTTGGAATCTTTCTGATAATTTAGCTTCTTTTGAAGCTGCGTCTGTTCGTGGGGAAACTGTGTTTGCGATAATGAATCAAAAAGGAGTTATTGAAATCAGTGGTACGAAAGAAGCAGAAACACTTGAAAAAATTGAAATTAAAAATTTACATTTCAGTTATGGAGAAACAAAGGTATTAGAAGATATCAATCTTACCATTACAAAAGGAGATAAAATCGCTGTTGTTGGGGAAAACGGAGCGGGGAAAACAACATTTGTAAAGATGCTCCTTCGTCTTTATGATCCACAAGAAGGAAAGATTATTTATAATAAAGAGCTCTATCAGGATTTAAAACCAGAAAGCATCAGAAAAAAAATAGGGGCTGTTTTTCAAGATTTTCAAGTTTATTCGTTTTCCATATCAGAAAACATTCTTTTAAGGAAAAGCAAGAATAAGGAAGATGAAGAATTAGTTATTGAAGCTTTAAAATTTAGCGGGCTTTATGAGAAAGTAATGTCTTTTCCTAAACAATTAGATACCATTATAACTCAAGAATTCGATAAAGAAGGAGTTGAATTAAGTAGCGGAGAAAAACAGAAACTAGCAATAGCAAGAGCCTACGCAGGTAATTATGATTTTATTATTCTTGATGAGCCGAGTAGTGCACTTGACCCTATCGCAGAAGCTGAAATTTATGACAAGATGATGAAACTGGGGAAAGATAGAACCTTATTATTCGTTTCCCATCGTTTATCAACAACAGTAAAAGCGAATAAAATTTATCTTTTCTCTGCTGGTAAAGTGATTGAAGAAGGAACGCATCATGATTTAATGCAAATGAAGGATGGACAATATCAGTATATGTTTAACATTCAAGCATTAAACTATTTAAATGGGGTAAAAGCAAATGAAAACATTTAAGAATAATATGATTATGATTAAATATGTTGCTAAGTTTTGCCCGTTATACATCATTTCTTCTTTTTTTGCTATTATCGCTTCTTCTGTTTCAAGTTTAATAGAAGTAATGATAGTTGAGAAAGTAATCAATTTGGTATTAGAAGAAAAAGCTGATTTCAATATTATTGTAAAAGAATTAATTTTATTTTTCGGTATCTTAATTCTTAGTTTGATTGTTAAAAGAATCCATTATGGATATCTCGTTGCTCGTAATCGTCACTTGTGGGTGAAAAAAATTCAAAGAGTAATGTTTGAAAAAGCAGCGAAACTAGATATCGCTAGTTTTGATAACCCGAAAGAATATGATTTGTTTCATCGTGCCTTAACACAAGGGGATTTAAAAGGAATCAATACATTTGACGCCTTTGTTCATTTTTTAATAAATGTAGCAAAGTTTTTTACAATAGGAATTTATATTGTTATCAAAGATCCTTTATTGTTAATTGCTGTTGTTGTCCAGTCAACAGTAGCCTACATTATTCAGTATAAAAACAATAAAATGTGGTATAAAACAAGTAAAGAAATGGAGACCAATCAACGTCGTTATGGATATATTAAACGTGTTTTCTACCTTGAAAAATATACCTGTGATATTAAAACAACCAATCTTCCCAATTTATTAATAGAAAAAGAGGAAGAAGTTAGAGTTAATCTTGATAAAGGTTATCGTGATACTGAAAACAAAGGGTTCTTGTACAATATTTTAGAAGATATTACTTCTCAAATCGTTCGAAACTTCGCGGTTTATGTCTATTTAATGTGGAAAGTATATAAAAACATTATTAATATCGCTAGTTTTGCAGCTTCTGTCAATGCTATATTACGAGTTACCAATTATATTTATGGCGTTGTATGGAGTATGGGTAGACTAAGGGATAATGCTTTATATATCGATGATTTCCTTTGGCTAATGAATTATCAACCAAAAGTTGAGGATAGTGGTGGCAAAAAACTAGAAAGCACTCATCCAGTGATTGAAATTGAACATGTTGGGTTTAAATATCCCGACCAAGAAGAATATGTTTTACAGGATATTAATCTAAAAATTGAACCACGAGAAAAAATCGCAATTATTGGATATAATGGAGCAGGAAAAACGACTTTAATAAAGTTGTTATTAAAGTTTTATCATGTTAGCGAAGGCGATTTAAAAATTGATGGAAATTCATTTTTAGATGTTGATGAAAAAGAGATTAGAAAAATGTATGTTTCTCTATTCCAAAATTTTCAAATCTATTCAGTGTCCGTTTTGGAGAATGTGCTTTTACGGTCAAGAAAATATGAAACTGATGATGAAGTTGTATGGGAAGCGCTTAAAAAAGCGGGACTATATGATAAAATTATGGCAACAGAAAAGAAACTAGACACGATCATGACGAAAGAATTCGATGATAAAGGACTAGTTTTATCAGGAGGAGAGCAACAAAAATTAGCAATAGCCAGAGTTTTTGCTGCGGACACTCCGATTATTATTCTAGATGAACCGACATCATCATTAGATCCAATATCAGAGTATGAAATTAATAAGAAAATATTAAAGTTGTATGCAGAAAAAACGGTCATTTTAATATCACATCGTCTATCAACAGTAGTTGACGCTAATAAAATATATATGATGGAAAAAGGTCGAATCATCGAACAAGGAAATCATATTCAATTGATGAAGAAAAAAGGTAAATATTATGAGATGTTTGAAACACAAGCTCACTTTTACCAAGAATCACAATAACAAGAAAAGAGCTCCTAATCAGAGCTCTTTTTATAAATCAATGTTAATCTCGACAGGGCAATGATCGCTACCTAAAACTTGATCATGGATGATAACATTTTTCAGATTATCTTTTAAATTTACAGAAGTAATGAAATAGTCAATTCTCCAACCAATGCCTTTTTCTCGGGCAAAGAAACGATAACTCCACCAAGTATATTGAATTTTTTCTGGATATAAATAACGAAAGGTATCTAGGTATCCTTCTTGAAGTAATGTAGAGAACTTAGTACGTTCTTCGATGGTGTAGCCTGGATTTCCTTCGTTGGATTTAGGATTTTTTAAATCGATTGGTTGGTGGGCTACATTTAAATCGCCACACATAATGACTGGTTTGATTTTGTTTAATGTATTAAGGTAGTCTTTAAGATCATCTTCAAACTCCATTCGATAATCAAGGCGGGTTAATCCTGGTTGTACATTAGGCGAATATAGAGTAACAAAATAAAAATTTTCGTATTCTAAGGTTATCGCTCTTCCTTCATCATTATATTTGCCATCAAGACCATAGATAACGGAAAGAGGTTTTCTTTTCGTATAGATTAAAGTACCAGAATACCCTCTTTTATCAGCAGAATTCCAATATTCATAATAGCCAGGAAAAGCAAATTCTTTTTGTTCTTCTTGCATTTTGGTTTCTTGAATAGCGAAAAAATCGGCATCCATTTCATCGAAAAAATCTTTGAAACCCTTTTTCATGCAAGCGCGAAGTCCATTGACATTCCAAGTTACAAATTTCATAAATTTACCACACTTTCTTTTGTTTGCCTATTCATTATACAAAAAAAACATTTTAAAATCTATAAAAATAACCTAAAAGAGATAAAAGAAAGGATAAAGGTTAAAGAAAACAAGAATAAGTTAAAAAAGGAATTGCTAAAGGGGAGAAAAAATTGTTATAATAAACATATATGGTGATATCGATGAAAAAAGAATTTACGGTAAAAAAAGAAAAAATTAATGGTGTTCTTGCTCATAAAATATATCGTGTTCTCTTTGATGAGGAAAACAAAGAGGAATTTCAATCCTTTCGATTTCTTGTTTTAAATATTGAGGAAGAGGAAGCAAGAGAAAAGATTGCGGATATTTTTGTTGAGCTTTTTGGAAAATCAGCTGTCCTTTATATCAATGAAAGACCGGTCATATTTTATTTCAATAACCAGGGATACGAAGTTAAAAATTTTTTGTGGTCTATTATTGATGACTTTGGAATCAAAGTATCGATTTTTAATAGCGGAAAAATCAGCTCAAAGGAAGCATTTTTTACAATATATCGTTTATATGAAAAATATATATCATCTAAAAAATTCCACTATTTCAGTGTAGGAGATTTAGTACTAGAAATCATTAAAAAAGATATGCAAGATTTAGAAAAATATCGAAAGATTTTATTGAATGATATAGAAGATAATCAGCAACTAGAAAAACTTATTCTTGCGATGTTTGATAACAATTTGAATATCACTAAAACAGCGAAAGATGTATACATGCATCGCAATACAATTAACAACAAACTGGAATATATTAAAAAAGAAACCGGAATGAATATGCAAGAGTTTAAAGATGCGGTTAGTATGTATTGGTTGATCAAATCAAAATCATAATTGTGCACTTTGCACATTGTATAAATAGAGTATCTTTAGTATAATTTTTACGTAAATGCACATTAGGAGGTAAATTAATGGCAACTGTAACACTTACAAATATAAATAAAGTTTATGATGGCAATGTTCATGCTGTTGTTGACTTTAATTTAAAAGTAAAAGACAAAGAATTTATCGTATTCGTAGGTCCATCTGGTTGTGGTAAAACTACAACATTAAGAATGATTGCGGGATTGGAAGAAATTACTTCGGGCGAATTAAGAATTGATGATGAAATCGTTAATGACGTAGCACCAAAAGATCGTAATATCGCGATGGTTTTCCAAAGTTATGCTCTATACCCACATATGACAGTATACGATAACATGGCTTTCGGATTAAAGCTTCGTAAATTTGCTCGTGATGAAATTGATCGTAGAGTAAAACATGCGGCTGGTATTTTAGGATTAAATCAATATTTGGATCGCCGTCCTAAAGCTTTATCAGGTGGTCAAAGACAACGTGTTGCTTTAGGTAGAGCAATCGTTCGTGATGCTAAGGTTTTCTTGATGGATGAGCCACTATCTAACTTGGATGCAAAATTACGTGTACAAATGAGAGCAGAAATTATCAAGATTACTGAGAGTTTAGGAATTACTACTATTTATGTAACTCATGACCAGATTGAAGCGATGACTATGGCGTCTAGAATTGTTGTTATGAAGGATGGTTACATTCAACAAGTAGGAACACCAAAAGATATCTATGATAATCCTAATAATATTTTCGTAGGTGGTTTCATCGGAACACCGCCAATGAACTTTATTGAAGGTATGGTTAATGATGATGGAATCTTCCAATGTGGTGATCATAAATTAGGTGTTTCTAGGATTAAAGTACCTGAGTCAAAAATGAAATTATTACAAGCTCAAAACTTTATTGAAAAACCAATTGTTTTAGGAATCAGACCTGAAGATATTCATGATGAACCAGAATTCTTAGAAAAACATCCAGATAAAGCAGTAAAATTAAAAGTTGATGTTGCGGAATTGTTGGGTGCTGAAACGAATATTTATGCTATTATGAGTGGTCAAAATTTAGTAGCTAAGGTTGCCGCTAGAGTGGATATTCATATGGGTGATGAAATTGTATTAGGCTTTAACACGGAAAAATGCCATTTCTTTGACCCAGAGACTGAGCAAAGAATCAAGAGAAATTAATCAAAAAGCAGTCTTTTGGACTGCTTTTTTGTATTAAGAGGAAGGAGGGAGAAGATGAAAATCTTTATTATTGGTGGAACAGGATTGTTGGGAAGCCAAGCAGCGGAAGAATTAATTAAAAGAGGACACAGTGTGTCATCGATTGCACTGCCTCCAATACCTGAAGGAGCAAAATTGCCGAAGGAAATGAAAATACATTTAGGCAACTATTTAGAAATGACCGATGATGAATTATTATATCATTTCGAAAATTGCGAAGGATTTGTATTTGCAGCAGGAGTAGATGAAAGAATTGAGAGACCACCATCGATATACCAATTTTTTAAAAAATATAATATCGATACAGTAAAAAGATTGTTGGGATTAGCAAAAAAAGCAGGTGTTAAACATGCTGTTATACTAGGTTCATATTTCTCTTATTTCGCAAAGAAAAATCCTGAAATGGAACTTACAAAATGGCATCCCTATATTCGTAGTCGGGTAGAGCAAGAAAACGAAGCCTTTAAATTTGCAAATGGTGATTTTAATGTAGCTGTTTTGGAACTTCCTTATATTTTTGGAACACAGTCAGGGCGTAAACCGGTTTGGACTTTTTTGGTAGAAAACTTGTTGGCAATGAAAAGAATAACTTTCTATCCAAGAGGGGGAACTGCAATGCTAACGGTAAGACAAGTGGGGGAAGCAATTGCTGGAGCATTAGAAAAAAATATTGGGGCAAAGGCTTATCCACTTGGTTACTACAATATGGAATGGAAAGAAATGATTTCAATATTTAATAAACACATCGGACGAGAAAAAAATAAAATCATAACAATACCTAAATTTTTGTACCGAATATCCATGAGAAAAATAATGAGAGATCAAAGAGAAAACAATATTGAAGGCGGTCTTCATATGGTTAAGTTTGCTGATCTTCAATGTACAAAATTGTTTATTGATAAGAGTTTGGGATGTGAATTTTTAGGTGTTAAGAAAGATAATATTGAAGAAGCAATCGGACAATCTGCAAAAATGAGTGTAGAGATTATTACAAACAATAAAAAAGTAGTAGAAATGAAAGAAGAATAAAGAGAAAAAAGGCATAATTTAAAAACATGCCTTTTTTTGTTGTGGACAAGCGTTTTCATATATGTTATAATTCAATTGTATCGGTCGTATGACCGACAAAGGAGTTTTTATATGGCGAAAAAAATGAAGATAGATATGCGCAATGAAATTTTGAAAAGCGTAGAAAGTCTGATCTCTGTGTCGGGCGTAAATTCTATATCTTTGAAGGATATAGCTAAGACCTGTAATATCAGTAAAGGAACTCTTTACTATTACTATAAAACAAAGGATGAAATTATCTTTGATGTCATTGTCAAGCATGTGCAAGAATTACATACGGAATATCTTGATTGGATTGAACGTCATCAACATGATTTAACAATCGAAAGATTTTTAAGTGTCATCTTATACAAAGGAGTTAAGTTATTTAATCGAGCCAAATTACATATATTTTTAGTGAATGAATGTATCAAAGGTAACGATGTTCTTCGTAATAAATTTAACGAATTATGGAACAAATGGCACAAGATTTTACAGGTCGGTATTAAAAAAGCATTTAAAAATGAACAAGAATCAGAAGATATTGCTTATTTGTTGATGTTAATCATCGATGGCTTAGCAATCCAAGAAGTCCTACAAAATCAAATAATTAGTGAAGAAAGAATTATCACATTAATGAAAAAAATAGGGGAACGCGATGTTAAGTAAAGTTGTTGCAAAATTGAATAGAAAAATTCAATTAATCAATCCTGATGTCAATCTTTCGTTGAAAGAAGATTGTGCTTTATTAACAGGTTCTAGTCATAATTGGGATGAAATCATTATGATTGGAAGAATGGTAGCGAAAACTAAAAAGTTTTATGGTGTGATTAATGATATAAAACTAAAAGATTTTGTTGAACCTAAGATGAGAGTTCCTAGTATAAGAGATGATATATACGAAGGAATGAAAGTGGATGTCCTTGTCATTGGCGGGGGAATTGTCGGTGCGGCAATCGCCAGAGAAATGACAAAGTATAATTTGGAAATAGCTCTTGTTGAGAAAGAGGATGATTTAGCCCTACATGCCAGTAGTCGTAATGATGGTTGTATTCACGTGGGAATTGATTTAAACAGTAAAACAAAGAAACTGGAATATTTACGCCGTAGCGTTCTTGTTTATGAAAAACTTGCCCAGGACTTGGATGTCGAGTATGATAAGGTAGGACAGATTATAGCGTTCAAAAGCAATTGGGAACGATTAATTTATTTACTTCTAAAACTAAAAATCAAAAAAAATGGAATACAAGAAACTAAATTTTTGAATCGTGAAGAATTGTTTAAACGAGAACCCAATTTAAATAAGATTGCAAAATTCGGTGTTTTATTTGGAACCGGAGCTTGTATTTGTCCTTATAATATGACTATTGCTCTTGCTGAAAGTGCAGTTATGAACGGAGCTAAAGTTTTATTATCTACAGCGGTATTATCGATGGAAGTTAAAAACAAGGAAATTATCAGTGTAAAAACAAATCGTGGGAGAATATTCCCTAAAGTTGTTATTAATGCTGCAGGAGTGTTTAGCGATATAGTAGCAGAAATGGCTGAAGACAGATTTTTTTCCATCCATCCAAGAAGAGGAACCAATGCGATTTTAGATAAAAAAGCGAAAGATAAATTGATGTTTCAATCGACAACAATTTATGGAGGATTAAAAAAAGCAGCGAAAAGGTATACAAAAGGTGGAGGAGTCATTCCTACTGTAGAGGGAAATACTTTAGTTGGCCCTACAGCAATTGAAACTCCTTACCGCGAAGACTTTGCGACCAATAGGGAAGAGATAAATCAAATTTTTTCTAAACATAAAAATAATGCGCCTCATTTACATCAAAAAGATATCATTACCTATTTTAGTGGAATTAGAGCGGCAACTTATGAAGAAGATTTTATTATTCAAAAAGGAAAATGGACGAAAAATATCGTTCATGCTGCTGGAATACAATCACCAGGCTTAACAGCAGCACCGGCGATAGCGGAGGATGTGGCAAAGTATACTTGCGATATCTTAGGAAACGTTACTAAGAATGAACAGTTCAACCCCATTAGAAAAGGAATAATTAGAGTAAATAAACTTTCTTATGAGGAAAGAAACAAATTAATTTTAAAAAAACCCGACTATGGTCAAATTGTATGTCGTTGTGAGGAAATCAGCAAAGGGGAAATTATTGATGCTTTGCATCGCCCAATTGTCGTACCGACAATTGATGCAATTAAAAAAAGAACCAGAGCAGGAATGGGACGGTGTCAAGGGGGATTTTGCCAACCTTTAGTCATCGAGATTATCGCAAAAGAAATGAAAACCAATAGGGAAAACATTAATAAAAAAGGGGATGGAAAAATCTTGTTACATCCTACAAAAGGTGAGAACCATGAATAAATATGATGTGGTAGTTATTGGTGGTGGACCTGCAGGGCTTGCAGCTAGTAAAAGTGCACATAAGAACGGAGCAAAAACTCTTTTAATTGAACGAGAAGGAGAACT
Source organism: Acholeplasmataceae bacterium (assembly GCA_012718985.1). Taxonomy (GTDB): domain Bacteria; phylum Bacillota_I; class Bacilli_A; order ML615J-28; family CAG-698; genus JAAYBG01. The sequence goes on along the minus strand of JAAYBG010000081.1, from coordinate 16,254 downwards.
CGGCGGAATCTTAAAACAATGTATTCATGATGGATTTGGATTAGAGCGTTTTAAGGAAAAACTGAGTGGACCGGAATATATTTATAATGAAACAGAAGAATTACCCTTGGAACTAGAAATCAGTTTATTGACTTATGTAACAAATATTACAAAAACTGAAAAAGGATTTGAACTCATCTTAGTTAATCGTCAAGGAATTAATAAAATAGAAACTAAAAAAATAATCTTGGCAACAGGGTGTCGAGAGAGAACGGCAAAACAAGTATCTATTCATGGGACAAGTCCAGCGGGGGTGTTGACTGCTGGAACAGCTCAATACTACATCAACATTTTAGGAGAAATGCCAACGAAAACTTGTGTAATTTTAGGTAGTGGTGATATTGGTTTAATCATGGCAAGGCGGATTACTCTTGAAGGTGGAAAAGTTATTGGGGTTTATGAAGCAAAAAGTACGCCAAGCGGATTAACGAGAAATATAGTGCAGTGTTTAGAAGATTATCAAATCCCTCTACATTTAAGTCATACTGTTACGAAGGTGTTTGGAACTAACCGCCTTGAAGCTGTAGAGATAAGCAAAGTAGATGAAAATATGCAACCGATTAAAGGAACCGAAAAAGTGGTGGATTGTGATGCATTGATTTTGTCAGTAGGACTTATTCCTGAAAACGAAATAGCAGAAAGCATTGGAGTAAGAATCAATCCCAAAACAAAAGGACCTTTTTGTGATCAGACGCTAATGACTAGTTTATATGGTGTTTATTGCTGTGGTAATGCCTTACATGTAAATGATTTGGTGGATTATGTTTCCGAAAGCGGAGAAATAGCAGGAGAAAATGCAGCGAAAAAAGCGGAAAAAGAAGAAAGAAAATTAATAGAGGTAAAAACAAATCAAAAGATTATGTATACGGTACCCTCTTTGATTGATTTGACTTGTATAACAAAGAAAACTATTTTCTATTTTCGCTCAACAGAAAACTATGAAAAGCAAAAATTAGTGATTTATGGTAATAAGGAGATTATTTTTTCAAAAAAATATCATGTTGTAAAACCACCAGAAATGGAAAGAGTGGAAATAGATTTGTCTAGTGTTAAAAATCTTCAAGAAATTAAAGTGATTCTTGAAGATGAATAAAAGGATAATCCTAAATAAAGAGTTGTAATAAAACTCAAAGCAGAAAACAGATAATCAATTTACAAGGAATATAAAACTAATTAAATAGGAGAAGAACGTGAAAAAACAGACATTAATTTTAACATTCGATTGTGGTACACAAAGTATTAGAGGGTTAATCTTTGATAAGGAAGGGAATATTCTAGCAAAAGAACAAGAATATTTTGAGCCTTACTTTTCTCGTGAACCTGGATTTGCTGAGCAAAAATGGGAAGTTTATTGGAATGCCTTTACAACCGTTTCTAAAAGAATTCATCAAAACAATCCACAATTGGTGGAAATGATTGCAGCAGTTACAACAACGACGATTCGGGATACTAATATTTGTATGGATAAAGATGGTAATCTACTCCGAGACGTCATTGTTTGGATGGATCAAAGAAAAGCAAAATGTAAAAAGCCGTTACCTAAAAAAAATGTCCTTCTTTTCAATTTAGTAGGAATGGGTGAAGCTTTAGAAGGACAAAGAAAAGTAACAAAAAGCAATTGGTTACAAGAAAATGAGCCTGAAATATGGAATAAAACGTACAAATATTTATTATTTAGTGGATATTTAAACTACGTATTGACAGGAAAAATTGTTGATTCCTATGCTAATCAAGTAGCACGTATTCCGTTTGATTATAAAAATAAAGTATGGCAAAAAGAAAACGGATTAACTTTCCCTGTCTTTAATATTCCGCTTGATAAACTTCCTGATTTAGTAAATCCAGGCGATATCTTAGGAACTATTACAAAAAAAGCAAGCTTGGAAACGGGTATCAAAGAAGGAACACCACTTATCGCTACAGGGTCAGATAAAGGTTGTGAAACTTTAGGTAGTGGAGTATTAAGTGAAAATGCGGCTTCGCTTAGTTTTGGAACAACAGCAACAATTCAGTTTGCAACAAAAAGATATGTAGAGCCAGAAGTGTTCTTGCCAGCGTATCCAGGGGTGGTGAAAGAATACTACAATCCTGAAGTGCAAATTTATCGGGGATTTTGGATGATTAGTTGGTTCAAACAAGAGTTTGCTCAAAGAGAAGTTGTTGAGGCAAAAAAACTGGGAATAGCCCCAGAAATAATACTGAATAAAATGTTGGCTGAGGTACCGCCAGGTTCCGAAGGTTTGATTTTACAGCCATTCTGGGATCCAATGCTTAAGAACCCTGAAGCAAGAGGTTCTATTATAGGATTTACCTCTGATCATACAAGAAAACATATTTATAGGGCGATTATCGAAGGAATAGGCTATGCTCTATATCAGGGTATGAAAACAGTTGAAAAACGAATGAAGACAACAATAGAGTATTTGACTGTTTCTGGTGGAGGTTCACAAAGCGATGAAATATGTCAAATAACAGCAGATTTGTTTGGCTTACCAGTAAAGAGAATTCAGACATATGAGGCATGTGGATTGGGAAGTTCAATGGTTGGCTTTGTCACACTTGGAATTTATAAAGATTATCATGAAGCGATTAATAATATGGTTAAATACGTGAAAGTATTTGAACCTGATCCTAAAAATCATGAAATTTACCAAGAAATTTATCATGAAGTATATAGTAAAATATACAAAAAGCTAAAACCACTATATTCAAAAATGAAAACAATGATAAAGAAAAGGGAGGATAAACATGAAACCATATAAGGAATTTGAGCCACATTGGTTTGAAGAACCAGCTCCAGAGAAAAGTTATCGTTCCATTTTTAAATGGGGAGATCCTAGTTTTCGTAAAATTCCTCGTGAAAATTTATACAAATTAATTAAGGAAGAATTGCAAATGACAGATGAAGATTTCAAACAATATGATGGAGACTTAGGAGTTGATGAAGTAAAGTTTGATATACCTGTGGGGCTAGCAAAGGAGCATATTGCTTATCTAGAAAGTGTTGTCGGGAAAGAATTTGTAAAGTATGATGACTATTCACGATTGAGCGTAGCATATGGAAAAACAATGTATGATTTACTTAGGTTACGGAAGAAGATAGTTGAAAATATTCCCGATGTAGTTGTCTATCCAGATAAAAAAGAGGAGATTGAAAAAATTGTCGCTTATGCATCAAAGCATAAGATACCGATTTATGTTTATGGTGGTGGAAGTAGTGTTACTCGGGGAGTAGAGTGTATGAAGGGGGGAATTTCCCTTGATATGCGCCTAAGATATCATAAAGTGATTGATTTTAATGAAAAAGACCAAACGATTACAGTACAAACGGGAATGAGTGGTCCTAAATTAGAAGCAACTTTGAATCAGGCACAATCGCTTTTTAACGCAAAAAGAGCGTATACTTGTGGGCATTTTCCTCAATCTTTTGAATATAGTTCTGTAGGTGGTTGGGTAGTAACAAGAGGTGCTGGGCAAAACAGCACTTATTATGGTAAAATCGAAGATTTGGTTTTGTGTCAAAAATACGCTACACCAAAAGGCAATATCGTAACTTCTAATTATCCAAGAGAAGCTACAGGACCTTCAATAAACCATATCATGATGGGGTCAGAAGGTGCTTTTGGGATTCTAACTGAAGTAACCTTGCGTGTATTCAGATATTTACCAAAAAATCGTGTTCGCTTTTCATATATGTTTAAAAATTGGGAAATAGCCCAAGAGGCAGCACGTGAAATGATGCAAAGCGAAGCAGGAAACGCTTCTGTATTTCGTTTGTCAGATCCTGAAGAAACAAATATTATGATGAGACTATATGGTGTAGACCAAAGCCCACTAGCAAAATTATTTAAAATAATGGGACTAAAGCCGATGGAAAAATGTTTGTTTTTGGGATTTACCGATGGAGAAAAAGGATTCTCTCGTAATGTAGCTAAAAACATCAGAAGAATTGCGCGAAAATATAAGGGCATGAATTTAACTGGTATGGTTACTAAAGAATGGGAAAAAGGAAGATTCAATGATCCATATTTACGCGATTCTATGCAAGATTTTGGTATTATGACAGATACATTGGAATGTTCTGTTAATTGGTCCAATATGCAAGAAGTGTATGAAACAGTAAGAGCTTATTGTAAATCACGACCGAATACGGTTTGCACTACTCATATGTCCCATGTATATCCACAAGGAGCGAACCTTTATTTTATTTTTATTGCGAAGATGAATGAGATAGATGATTTTAAAACGTATCATAGTGGAATTTTAGATGCTATTCAAAGCTCAGGAGCAGCGATGAGTCATCACCACGGAATAGGAAAAATGTTTGGTCCTTGGTTAGAAGGGCAATTAGGTAAAAATGAATATCAAATTATAAAAGTTTTAAAAAATCACTTCGATCCGGATAATATTATGAATCCTGGAGGAACATTAGGTTTAGATACCAAAAACGAGGATAAAAGATTTCTAAAAAAGTAAAAAAATAATGAAAAGAAAGAGCTAAACAAAAGCTCTTTTTTCTATCTTTTTTCAAAGCCAAGAACTAGGATAAAACCCTATGATTTGTTAGAATAATAGGGGGTAATTATGAATGAGTTCACATTATATTTTCTAGAAGAAAGTGAAAAAACCATTATTTGGGATTTTAATGGTGTTAAAATAAAAAATAACTATTATAAGAAGATTCTGAAAGAGATTTGTGAGAAAGAAGTAACTACATTGAATGCGAGAATCGAGATTGTAAAAAAAATAACAAAAAGAAGAAATAATGTTCCTTTGTACATTAATCATCAATTATTATTTTTTAAAATTAAAGCAACGCCAAATATTTGGATTAATTACTTTAATGTGTTAAAATATGAACCTGAAAATGAAAAAACAAGAGTTATATTTAAGAACGGAACCACATTATTAATTAATAAAAGAATAAAATATTTGAAAAAGACGATAAGAATGATAAAAAAGATAACGTTTTACACGCAAAAAAAGTAAAGTAAATATATACTTTCATAGAAAAATGTGGTACACTAATATAGTAAAAGGTGTGATTAATCCTGGTTGCTATATTACTAAAAATAGACTTTTCTAGTTTTTTTGAGTATTGGACAGAATTAGCAAACAATAATGTTTGGTTGACCATTTTAATTGCTTTGTTTCTTCCAATATTAGAAGCAATTCTGCCCTTTTTACCGTTGGTGATAATCGTTAATTACAACCTTGCTATGTTTAACGCTGTTTTCCCTTTTGCAGGGAGCCAGGGTCTGGCATTGTTAGTATCATCACTAGGTTCAATTATCGGTGCATCAATTGTTTTCTTCGCTTTAAAATATTCCGTTGGAAAATGGTTTCGTAAGAAAGTGGAAAAAAACGAGAAAGTTGTACAAACGATACAGCGGATTAATAAGGTAAATACTTCAACCTTAATTTTACTCTTATCTAATCCTTATACACCGACATCAATATTTAATTATACGATGGCAATTTCGGGGTTTCAAACAAAAAAATATTTATTGGTGATTTCGGTTTCTAGAATAATAGAACTTACATTACTAGGATTATTGGGAATTATTTTCCAAGTTGGAGATGGAATTGTATCATTTGTTTGGATTACATTAACCTATATTATTGTATATATGCTGATATGGCTTTGGAGAAAATGTTATTTAAAAAGGAGAAAAAAAATGAACAAAAAGACAATTAAAGATGTTGAATTAAAAGGAAAAGTTGTTTTAATCAGAGTTGATTTTAATGTGCCAATGAAAGATGGGATAATTGTTGATGATAATCGAATTGTCCAGGCATTACCAACAATTAAGTATGCAATTGAGCATGGGGGGAAAATAGTATTATTCTCACATTTAGGAAGAGTGAAGGAAGAAGCTGATAAAGCGGATAACACCTTAGCTCCAGTAGCAAAAAGATTGTCGGAATTATTGAATAAGCCAATTGTTTTTATTGATGAAACAAGGGGTGAAAAGTTAGAAAAAGCGATTAAAGCAATGAATAATGGCGATATTGTTATGTTTGAAAACACAAGATTTGAAGACATAAATGGTAAAAAGGAATCTAAGAATGATCCTGAATTAGGAAAATACTGGGCTTCCTTGGGTGATGTTTTTGTTAATGATGCTTTCGGTACCGCTCATAGAGCTCATGCTTCTAATTCTGGAATTGCTGCTAATATGAAAGATGTTGTTGCTGGTTTCCTAATGGAAAAAGAGATTAGATTCATTGGAAATGCTGTTGATAACCCAGTACGACCATTTATAGCTATTTTAGGTGGGGCAAAAGTAAGCGATAAAATTTCAGTTATTGAAAATTTAATCAATAAAGCAGATAAGATATTAGTGTGTGGTGCAATGGCCTATACTTTCTATAAAGCATTAGGATACGAAGTAGGAACAAGCAAATGTGAGAATGATTTTGTTGAATTCGCAAAAGGATTGTTAGAAAAAGCAAATGGAAAAATCATTTTACCGATTGATACAGTTGTAGTAAAAGAGTTTAGTGAATTTGCTGAAAGTCGTGTTGTTCTTTCTGATCAAATTCCTGCTGATGAAATGGGTATGGATATTGGTCCAAAGACAGTTGAATTATTTGAAAAAGAATTGCAAGGAGCAAAAACAGTTGTTTGGAATGGTCCTGCAGGAGTATTTGAATTTGATAAATTTGCTGTCGGAACAAATGGTATCTGCAGAATTCTAGCTAATTTACCAGATGCTACTACAATCATTGGTGGCGGTGATAGTGCTGCTGCAGCAATCAAATTAGGATATGAAGAAAAATTCAGCCACATTTCTACTGGTGGTGGAGCGAGCTTAGAATATCTTGAAGGTAAAGTATTACCAGGAGTAGAAATTATCAACGATAAGAATTGCTGTTGTGGCAATTGTAAGTAGGAGAGAATTATCATGAGAAAACCTATTATCGCAGGAAATTGGAAGATGTTTAAAACCCGAGATGAAACATTGCAATTTGTATATGCTGTTTCTAATGTTGTACCGAGTATAGATAAAGTTGACAGTGTAATTTGTGCTCCATTTCCGATGTTACGATGTCTGGTAAAACGTCAGGGTGAAAATTTAAGAATTGGCGCTCAAAACATGCATTTTGCTGAAGAGGGTGCATATACAGGAGAAGTAAGCGCGACAATGCTCACTAGTCTAGATGTTACTTATGTCATTATTGGTCATAGCGAAAGAAGAGCAATGTTTAATGAAACAGATGAAAGTGTAAATGCAAAGCTTCATCAAGCGTTTAAACATCAATTAAAACCAATACTTTGTGTGGGCGAAACTTTAAAACAAAGAGAAGCTGGCCAAACAGAAAAAGTAATTAGTAAACAAATTAAAAAAGACTTAGCAGGTCTAAGTGAGACGCAAGTAAAAGACTTGGTAATTGCTTATGAACCTATTTGGGCGATTGGAACAGGCAAGACGGCTACTAGCCAAATAGCAGATGAAACATGTGGTTTTATTCGCCAAATGATTCAAAAATTATATAATAAAGAAACTGCAGATGCAATTAGAATCCAATATGGTGGAAGTGTAAAACTGAGCAATATTGATGAATTAATGAGCATGCCAAATATTGATGGTGCATTAATTGGAGGTGCTAGTTTAATCGCTGAAGATTTTGTTAAGTTAGTTAATGCAGCTATAAAATAAGGACGCCGAAAAGCGTCCTTTTCTTTACGAGAAAGATAAAAAAATGTTATAATATAAAAAGAGAGGTGATTATGCGTGAGTAAAATGGAAATAAGAGAAATTGTTGCCAATCAAAGAGCATATTTTAACACAGGTGTTACTAAAAGTTTATCGTTTAGATTAAAAGCGCTGAAGGATTTACAGGATTCGATTCTTTTTCATGAACAAGATATTTTGCTAGCTTTAAAAAAAGACTTAAATAAATCAGATATTGAAGCATATATGACAGAAATCAGTCTTTTGCTAGGAGATTTAAAATATATAAAAAGAAAACTATCAAAATGGATAAAACCAACCAGAGTAAAAACAGCGTTAATGCAAATGCCTGCCCGTTGCTATGTGGTAAAAGAACCTTATGGGGTCAGCCTAATTATGTCACCCTGGAATTACCCATTATTATTAACATTAAGCCCTCTAATAGGTTCAATTGCTGCAGGTAATTGTGCAGTAATAAAACCCTCTGCATATGCTCCTGAAACTTCTCTAGTAATCGATAAAATTATTACAAAAGTCTACAATCCGGAATATTGTACAGTTATTCAAGGGGGAAGAGCGGAGAATACTGAACTATTAAAACAAAAGTTTGATTATATCTTTTTTACTGGAAGTGTTGAAGTGGGAAAACTAGTAATGGAGTCAGCAGCAAAGAATTTAACTCCAGTAAGTTTAGAACTGGGTGGGAAAAGCCCAGTTGTTATTGAAGAATCAGCAGATATAGATATGGCAGCCAAAAAAATTGTTTTTGGGAAGTATATCAATGCAGGGCAAACTTGTATTGCACCTGATTACGTGTTAGTTCATCAAAATAAAGAAAAACAATTAATAACCGCCTTACAAAAATATATTGAAGAGTTCTACCCTAAAGATAATGAAGGGAATGTGATTGAATATCCAAGAATTGTAAATGAAAGGCATTTTGAAAGATTAAAAAATTTAATTGAAATCGATAAAGTTGTAATAGGCGGTAAGACAAACAAACAAAATTTGTCAATTGAACCAACTGTGATGAAGGATATTAATTTTAATAGTCCCGTTATGCAAGAAGAAATATTCGGACCTATTCTACCCATCATTACATACACGGATTTAGAGGAAGTCATTAAAAAACAACAATCCCTACCCAAACCACTAGCTTTTTATTTATTTACGAACAATAAGAAAGTTAAGAAACGCATTCTTAACGATATTTCTTTTGGCGGAGGATGCGTCAATGATGTAATTATGCATATTGCGACTCCATATATGGGGTTTGGTGGTGTTGGTAATAGTGGTATGGGAAGTTATCATGGAAAATTGAGCTTTGATACATTTACCCATAACAAGAGTATTGTTGATAAAATAACAGGAATCGACCCATCAATTAGATATCGTCCTTATACTGACAAAAAGAAAAAATGGCTCAAGAGGATTTAGAGAAAAAGATTGACAAATAAACAAAAAAGTGTATAATAGTAAAGGCGTCAACAAAAGACGCTGTGTGATATAGCAGCACTTGAAAAATTAAAATAGAAATAGAAGTACCTGTAGAGGAGTAAGTAACCTAGCTGCAAATGGTGAAAACTGTTTTCAAATCTATCATTTTGATTATGTTCAAGTCCTAGCAATAAAGTATAAGGAGGAAAAAATATGTCACGTTTTACAGGATCAGATTGGAAAGTATCAAGAAGACTGAAATATTCAGTATCTGAAACAGGAAAAGAATTATTAAAAAGAAATTATGCACCAGGGCAACACGGAAAGCGCCGTGTAAAACTTTCTGAGTATGGTGCACAATTACAAGAAAAGCAAAAAGTTCGTTTTACTTATGGAATGAGTGAAAAACAATTTAAGAAAGTATTTGTTTTGGCTTCTAAATTACAAGGTAAACAAGGCGATAACTTTTTGAAATTATTAGAATCAAGATTAGACAACTTAGTTTACAGAGCAGGATTTGCCTCAACAAGACGCCAAGCCCGTCAATTAGTAAACCATGGTCATATTACTGTGGATGGCAAGAAATTAGATATTCCATCATATTTAGTAAAACCTGGTCAAAAGATAGGTGTTAAGGAAAGTTCTCGCAACTTAACCATCATACAAGAAGCTCTTGATTCCTTAGTTGTCAGAAAGGAATATGTTTTCTTTGATGCTAATACCATGGAAGCAACCTTTGTTCGCTATCCTGAAAGAGAAGAATTTTTGGAAGAAATTAAAGAAAATCTTATCGTCGAATTTTATAACAGATAAAAAAAGGAGATTTCTCAAAGGAGATTTCTCCTTTTTATTTACTCATTTTTTGTCAATTATATTATCACGATAGTTTGTGGATTCAAATACGATAAAACTTTATTTTTTATAGTCCTTGATGTATAATAAGAAAAGGTGAAGATTTATGAGATATTTTGATTATACAGCAACAACCCCTATCGATAAAGAAGTATTAGAAACCTATATAAAAGTGCAGAATAGTTACTTTGCAAACACAAGTTCTCTTCACAGTTTAGGGCAAAAGAGTAATGCGCTTTTCGAACAAGCAAGTGCAGAAATAAAGGATTTATTAGGTCTTAAACAACACAATATTGTTTATACTAGTAATGCAACGGAAGCAAATAATTTAGCAATCTATGGAATTGTTGAAAAGCACATTCGTGGTAAATTAATCACTACTAAAATAGAACATCCTTCTGTATTTGAAGTTTTTAAAAATTTAGAGCGAAAAGGTTATGATGTTGTTTATCTGGATGTTGATGAAAAGGGGATAATTGATATCAAACAATTACAAAGAGAAATCGATAAAAATACTATTTTAGTATCGATTATGTGGGTAAACAATATTGTTGGTTCAATACAACCAATTAAGGAGATTATAAAAATCGTCAGCGGATATCCAAAAACAAAACTGCATGTTGATGCTGTTCAAGGAATTGGAAAAATAAATCCTGATTTTAATTTCAAAGATATTGATTTGTTTACGATTAGTGCTCATAAGATATATGGTCCAAAAGGAATTGGAGCCTTGATTTATAATCAAAATATCGATTTATATAAAAGATTATATGGTTCTAGTGCTCAATATGGAGTCAAACCAGGAACAATTGATGTAGCTTTAGTCGTATCGTTATGTAAAGCACTTAAAAAATATCTGCCTCTAACAGAAGAACATTATCAATATGTATTATCGTTAAACCGTAGATTCCGTAGTAAACTAGAAAATCAAGAGGGAATTATTTTTAATAGTTGTTTAAAAGCGAGCCCTTACATTATCAATCTTTCTCTTCCTCACATTAATGGAGAAACAATAGTGCATATTCTCGAGGAAAAAGAAATATATCTCTCAACAGGCTCTGCGTGTTCTTCAAAATTAAAGAAGCCTGAAAAGACGATTTATAATATGACTAAATCTGAGTTGTTAGCAACCACAACAATTAGAATAGGGTTGTCGCATTTACTATCACAAACGGATATAGATGATTTGGCTCAAGAAATAGGAGAGATTGCCAATGTATGATTTAATTATGGTTAGATATGGAGAAATGACGTTAAAGAAGAAAAATTATCGTCAATTTTTAAATAAAATAGCTGAGAATATTGTCAATAAATGTAAGATTTATCCTGAATTAACATTTAGGAAAACAGATTATCGTTTTTATATCAATTTAAATGGTGTTGATTATAACAAAGTTATTGATATTCTAGATACTATTGTAGGTCTTTATTCTTATAGTTTATGTAAAAAGACAGAAGCTAATTATGAAAGTATAGCAGAGGAAGGCATAAAATTAATTCAAGAAAATTTTTGTGGTTCTTCAAAAACCTTTAAAGTGGCAACAAATCGAGGAAATAAATCATTTCCGGCGACTTCTATTGAGATATCACAGGAAATTGCTCGTCGAATTTTACCAAATATTGAAGGGCTAAAGGTTGATGTTCATCATCCTGATATTACTTTAAATGTTGACTTGCGTTATGAAGGGACATATATATTCGTACAAACAATAAAAGGATTGGGAGGTTATCCTTCTGGGATTGCTGGTAAAGGATTGCTGATGATGAGTGGAGGAATTGATAGTCCTGTAGCAGGCTTCCTGACTTTAAGAAAAGGGGTAAATCTAACGGCCATTCATTATGCTTCTCCTCCTTATACAAGTGGGAAGGCATTGCAAAAAGTAGTCGATTTATTGGAGAAATTGGCAATTTACACAACTTCTGGAAACATTACCCTGCTTGTCGTACCATTTACCAAAATACAAAATAGGATTCATGAACAAGCAAACCAAACTTATATGGTGATATTAATGCGACGAGCTATGTATAAAATCGCCAGTGAGGTTTGTCGCAAGCAAAACATGGATATTATTATTAATGGTGAAAGTATTGGTCAAGTTGCTTCGCAAACACTAGAAAGCATAAAAGTAGTGAATGAAGTTACCAACATTCCTGTTATTCGTCCATTGGCAACTTATGATAAAGAAGAAATTGTTGAAATAGCACGAAAAATTAAAACTTATGATATTTCAATCAGACCATATGAAGATTGCTGTACAGTTTTTGTTCCCGAACACCCAATTATTAAGCCAAGAATTGATCATGTTATTTTTGAAGAAAGAAAATGTGAACTTGAACCGCTGATAGCAGAAGCGATTGAAAACATAGAAATAATAGAGCTTAGTTGTTTTAAAAAGTATTTTGTTTACCAAGAAGAAAAATTCGAAATATAAGGAGCTTTTTATGGAAAAAGAAAAGAATACGATATCAAGCGAAGAAAACAAACCTCTGAATGAAGAACAAGAGAATTTAGAAACTGAATCAAGAGAAGAGCAGGTCATAAGAAGAATTCACGAATTAGATATCATTTTAGAAGAGCTTGAAGATCAATTATATAATCAAAAAATAGCTACACTTGAAGAAACTGAATATAAGAATTATAAGAAAGAAAGCAATCAATTACGAAAAGAATTGAAAGAAATCAGGAAAACAAATAAAAAAGAGGGAACATTGGAAAGTTTACCAATATGGATACCTATTTATGCTTTAATCATTTGCATTCTGGGTGCATATCCAATTGTTCCTATGCTTCCCCTTAATCTTATCAAGAGCATTTTTCCTTCCTTACCAGTTAGTTTACAAACAAATTTTATGTTCTATTTATTGATGATTGGTTATTCATTATTATTGATTTTAATTAGCTTTTTCATTTGGCTATATGCTTTTAAAAATAAGGCAATAAAGAAAATGTTCCTTTATGCGATGTTTATACAACTGTTTATAGCGATAATTTCTTGTTTGGTTGCTTATTTGTAATATGAAAAAAATAACATCTATTAATAATGAATATATTAAAGAACTGGTACGATTACACGAGAAAAAACATCGTGATAGGCAACAAAGATTTCTTGTTGAGGGGTATCATTTGCTCTTAGAAGCGAAAGATTTATTGGAAAAAGTCTTAATCGTCGATGAAAAAGATGAGGTAATTGGAGTTGAAAACATTCTAGTCACCAATGAGATTATCAATAAAGTTGGATTTACTAAAACACCACAACCAATTATAGGAGTTTGTCGTTATTTCCCTAAGTATACATTAACAGGAGAAAGATTTCTTTTACTCGATCGCCTTCAAGATCCAGGTAATATCGGAACTTTAGTTCGCAGTGCAGTAGGCTTCGATATAGATATGGTTGTTTTAAGCGATGATAGTGTAGATTTATACAACGATAAATTTATCAGAGCAACCCAAGGAGCATTATTTAAAACTAAGGTTATTGTTGCCCAATTAGAAAAAGTTGTTGGAGAACTAAAAAAACAAAAGATAAAAATAATAGGAACATCGCTTGAAGCTAGCAAAGATTTAGAAGAAATTGCAGGGGAAAAGAAGTATGCAATTATCTTGGGGAATGAAGCAAGTGGTGTAAGTAAGAATTTATTAGAAATGACCGATGTTAATGTTAAGATTAAGATAAACCCTACTTTAGAATCGTTAAATGTAGGCGTTGCTGGTGGGATTATTATGCATTATTTGGCTATGAAATCAAAAAAATAATTATTTGGAAAAGTCTTTGACTTTTTTAAAATTTATGATATAATACGATTAGAAAGTGTACTAATTGAGGAGTGGGGTTATCTCACTCCTTTAAAAATGATGTTGCACGAAAAATTGAATTTAAAGCTTACTAAAGTAAAAATAAACATAAAAGGCAGAATTAAAACGATAGAAATTCCCTTTTTTTAAAATCAATAAAAGTAGATCAATTGTAGGTTTTAGGAGGATATTATGATAAGTAAAAACTTTTTTGAATCATTGGAAAGTATAGCGTTTGATAGAGGACTAGAGATCCATGATGTTTTAGATAAAGTAGAAATTGCTATTGCTGTTGCTTGTAGAGATACAGAGTATAAAGGTGAAATAAAAATGGAATGCGATTTTGAAAAGAAGAGAATTAAAGTATATGATTATCGTTATGTTGTTGAAGAATTGACAGAAGGCAATAAGGGCGAAATCCTGATAGAAGAAGCACAAATTCTTAAACCAAAAAGTAAAGTAGGAAGTGTTATTAAAAGAGAAGTTGATTTAAACAAATTTGGAAGAAAATCGGCTAGTAAATTTAAACAGACTTTATTAAGTGGGTTGAAAGAATTGGAGCGAGAAGAGGCATTCAATTTCTTTAGTGAAAAAATTGGAGAAATTATCAATGCGAAGATTATCAATAATGCAAATGGCTTTATTACATTTGCAATTGGTAAGAATAGTGAAGCCACTATGCCTGAAACGGAAGGATTACCAGGCGAAGAATTTATTATTGGTGAAAGCAAAAAAGTATATATCACTAAAGTAGAAAAAACAACAAAAGGACCAAAGGTGTTCTTAACTCGTTCAAACAAAGAAATCGTAAAAAGATTGTTCGAATTAACTATTCCAGAAATTGCGGATGGTTCAATTGAAATCATGGGAATTGCTCGTGATCCAGGAAGTAGAACAAAAGTTGGAGTACAATCACTAAAGCCTAATCTGGACCCTAAAGGAGCTTGTGTAGGACAAGGAGGATTGCGGATTAAGAGTATTAATGAAGATTTAAACAATGAAAAAATAGATATATTTACATGGAAAGATAATCCAGTTGATTTAATAGCAGAAGCATTACTTCCTGCAAGGTCACTGAGCGTAATTGTTGATGAAAAAGCAAAGAAGGCAATAGTGATTGTTAAGGATGATCAATATTCACTAGCAATTGGTAAGAATGGGCAAAATGCTCGCTTAGCTGCTTATGCAACTGATTGGCGCATTGATATTAAAAAATTATCCGATGCGACCAAAGAAGGTCTTGAATTTCAATATAACGTAATTCAAAAATAAGGAGGTGCCATAATGAACAAAACTAAAAAAGTTCCACTTAGGAAATGCGTTGCAACTAATGAACAACACCCAAAGAAAGAGATGTTTAGAATTGTTCGCACACCCGAGGGGAATGTTATTATTGACGAAAAGGGTAAAGCAAATGGTCGCGGAGCTTACCTTAGTAAAAATGTAGAGGCCATTATACAAGCAAAGAAAAAGAAAATACTCGATAAAAATTTAGAAGTTTTAGTCCCTGAAGAAATCTATGAACTTTTACTATCAAAGTTAGGTGATACTGGTGACGAAAGATGAAAAAGTATTAAATTTATTAGGATTAGCATATAAAGCACGTAAAGTTATTACGGGAGAAGAAAATGTGATAAAACTTCTTCAGAATCAGAAAGCAAAGATTGTTTTTGTGGCTAGTGACGCTTCAAGTAGAACAATAGACAATTTTAAAAGAAAATGTTTTTTCTATAAAACAAAGGTTAGTTTCAGTTTTAATACGGAAGAATTGACAAAAGCAGTGGGAAAAACATTAGTAAAAATATTAGCGATTACTGACCAAGGATTTTATGAATCTTTGCAAGGACTTTTAGAACGAGGTGATTATTATGAAGGTTAAAGATATATTAGAAATATTAAAAATTCCTCAAGAAAAATTATTCAAAGACTTAAGCAATGTTGATATTGAAGCTGATTTAGAAACAGATGTGCCAAACGATGTTGTTAAGAAATTGAGTAAAAAGTATGGAGTGAATCTTAAGCCGGTAAAAGCAAAAAAAGAACCGGTAGTTAAAGTTAAGATTACTCCACCAAAAGAACAGCCAGTTGCAAAAGAGGAGCCTGAAAAAAAAGCAGTTGAAGAAAAACCAGTTGAAGTAAAAAAAGAAAGTAAGCCTGAAGTAAAACCTCAGCCTGTTACCGCAGAAGAGGGCGCTGAAAAGAAAAAGCCCACTAAAAAACAGGAACCAAAAAAGCAAGCTCCTAGTGTGGAAGCAGAAGAGCCGGAAAAGACCCCTATTCCTGAAATTGATGTAGAATTAACAAGAGTTTATGATGATTCATATAATGATTATGTTCAAGAAACAAAAGAATATACGCGATTAAAAAATATTAAAAAGAAACAAAAAGGTCGTCAACAAGGTCGCCAAAGCAATATTGAAGAGAAAAAAACAAAAGAAAATATATTATATTTTG
>JAAYBG010000080.1 GCA_012718985.1 Acholeplasmataceae bacterium | reverse complement strand
TTTGTTCCGTAGAATAATTTTTTCTTGCCATGTTAGTAATCTCCTTTTGGCTCTCGCCTTTATTATATCATTACTAACTTTCAAACTGGTACAATTTTAGGGGGGCATATCATTCAATCATCATACTAAATTTATGTTTATATTTTAATTTAAAATACTCTAAAGTACAAACGACAAAAGCTCCTAAACTACCTAAGATAAAATCATACATGGTATCGTTTAGAGCAGCTTGACCGATGAAAGGCTCTCCTGTAATCGAATCACGATATCGTTGCATATTGCTGAGAGTAGTACTATCAATAGAAAACTCAATCATTTCCCAAATGACCGCTAGTGTCATAGAACAACAAAAAGCAAATAATACAATAAAGAAAGGATTTAGGTTAATATGAAAAGTAGTACTTCGATGAAGCAAGTTGATGAGTGAAAAAGAAAAAATAGCAATTAAACTTCCTCCCATAAAATGCATAACTCCATCCCACCAGGAATTCATCTGATAAACACCGATAATTTCTCCAATTAATAAAGAACCAATTCCAAAGAAAATGAATAAAACTTCCATTGCTTCTGGAATTTCAACTTTGAATTGTTTTTCGATAATCATTGGAATAAAGGAATAGGTTAGTAGAATCACGCACTGAGTAATAATAAAAGCATTACGACTATTGTATTCATAGTTATTCTCTTTCACCATTTGGACAATAGCAAAAGCTAAGATGGCAAAAACTAAAATTCTTGTCGTTAAGTATAAAATAGTGGTTAAGTTTTTATTCTTTTGTAATCTCTTCCAGTTCATAATATCACCTAATCTATTATAAACCATTATTGTATAATTGTCAATGATGTGAGACCAAAGAATAAAATAAAAAGGTAAAAACAAAGGGGTTTAAGGGGGAATGTGTCCCCCTGATAGTTAATTAAAAAATTGATTTTATTTTACAGTTAAATAATTAACTTTTCCATTTGCAATTAATTCTTTTCTTTTCTCTATAGGAGTCTTATATTTTAATGGTGTCATTCCAATATTATTTGATCTTCTTAAGTAAACTTTCATCTGTTTTATAAGATCTTCAAAACTAAAGAACTTAAGAAAGCGATAGAATCTTTCATTATCATTTCTATGACTTCGCTCCACTTTTCCATTATGTCTTGGAGTCCTAGGTTTAATGGTTTTATGAATGATCCCTAACTTCTGACATTCTAAATCAAAAGGGTGAACTCGCTTAGTTTCTCGGAAATAAGTGAACTCAAAACCATTATCGGTTTGAATAGTCCTAGGTATGTATCCAAAGTAACAAATAGCACGATAAAGGAAATCAATGGTGCTATAAGAGGTTTGTTCCTTATAGGGATAAATAAACCTTTCTCTAGAAGCTTCATCAATGATCGTGTATTGAAAATAATGATAATCATCCCTTAAATTAGCGTTACAATCGTTGGGAATGTATTTAACGTCTAATTGCATCTTTTCCCCTAACAACTCAGGGGTATGGTATTTTTTAGGGACATATCTTTTCTTAATATTAGACTTGTTGATGTAATAACCAAGTCTAACTAGGACACGATATAAGCTAGTATAGTTTCTTGAATACGCAGCGCCATGGCGTAGTTTAGTATATAGTTCAGTAAGACCGATATGAGGATTACGCCTAATATAATTTTTAATTATATTGATTTCTTCATTGGTATGACTATTAGGATGAGGAGTTAAGGGCTTATGACTTTTGTCAAACAGAGACTCTTTAGAGCCATCGAATTTTTTGTTCCAACGCATTAAAGAGGCTTTAGAGATGTGATACTTAGAACAAATGTGAAAAACTGAATATCGATGAGAACGATAAGATGAAACAGCGTGGAATTTAGTGTTGATATCATGTGAAGATTGTGATAAAATGTTCATGTGATTTGTACTCCTTTCAAATGATAGAATCGTGGTGACCCTATCTAAGAAAAGTATAAATCACTTTTGCATTTTATTCAACGTTGGTCTCACATCAATTGTAACATAACAAGCTTTGAAAGAAGTTTTATAAATAATAATGTCAATATCTTTTGAAAATTTCACAAAAAAAGAACAAACATAAGTACAGAAAACTAAGCGATTCGTTTTTGATACTTTTTCATTTTCTCTTTATACATATGATAACCCCAAGGATGAAACCAACTAGGTTTGTGACCTTTATATTTATGTTCTTTTGGGCTCTACCCAAATGGAAATCAACTTACTAGATGGTATTTGGTACCGGATAATGATATTTATCCTTATGTATATTATTTTATGCGTATTTACTAAGTTACATGTGCGAAAAATTGAAAAAAATCCAAAATCGTCAATAACTTATGAAACCGATCAAGTAAAACGAGAAAAGTTCAATTCTTTGGAAACAATCACACAGACAAATCAAAGAACATTAGTCGTTTATCTAATCTTCTTTCTATCGCTTTTTGTAATTATTATTCTATCCTCTGTCATTCCAGTATTGCAAGGGTATTCCATTCCTATCATTGCTATCGCTTTCTTAATCGGAATCTTTATCTGTGGGAAAATATTGCATTATTCTTTTAAAACACTGGGATCGATGTTTTTCCAAGGACTAGTAACTATGACTCCCGCTATTATTCTATTAATGCTTGCCGGTAGTATCAAGTTCATTCTTGATGAGGGGCAAATTATGCCTACCATCATTCATAATCTCATTAATTTTTTAGACGGTACTTCACCGATAATGGCAATATTATTCATTTATTTTATCATTTTAATCATTCAATTTTTTATCGGTTCTGCTAGTGCAAAAGTAATTTTACTTATTCCTATTTTGGCAATCATGGCAGATAAACTAGGAATTAGCCGTAATATAGCTTTATTAGCATTTATTTTTGGCGATGGCTATACCGATTTAATTTATCCTACTAATCCTGTGTTATTAATATCATTAGGAATGGTTTCCTTTAGCTATATAAAATGGATTAAAAAAACTTTTTTATTGCAAATAATCGTTTTAGTATTGACCATATTATTACTGCTTTTAGGATATATCATCAATTATTAACAAAAATGAAAATCCGCTTACAAAGCGGTTTTTTTTATTTTTTATGCAGTTGCAAACGTTTACTTCTCGATTAATGTTGCATTTTCATGAAAATGAATATATAATTCATCTAATTATGCAAAGGAGACTAACTATGGAGAGTTTGAAAAAGAAATATGGACTAGCAACCGGCATTGCCATGGTTGTTGGTATCGTTATTGGATCTGGTGTATTTTTTAAAGCTGGAAAAGTCTTAGTAAATACGGATGGCAAATTGGGAACCGCTTTATTTGCATGGCTAATCGGGGGATTAATCATGGTAATTAGTGCTTACTGCTTTGGTTTGGTTGGTACTAAAATTGAAAAAGTAAATGGAGTTGTCGACTATGTTGAAGTAGCAACAAATAAAAAAGTCGGATATGCTCTAGGTTGGTATTTTGCCACTATCTATTATCCAATTCTTGTTTCAATTCTAGCATTCCTATCGATGAATTATCTATTTACACTACTTGGAATAGGCGATTTAATTATGGGTGGTCTATTCTGGTTGTGTGTTGTTATTCTCATTTTCTTATCCTTTTTGATGAATACCTTAGCTCCTAAAATTGCTGGCTATTATCAAGTATCAACTACAATCATCAAATTAATTCCTATTTCAATCATCGCTATTGTCGGTACCATTATTGGTCTTACCAATGGCAATACAGCTGAGGCTTTTAAATCTATTGGCGATAATGCTCTTGTAAAGAACGACTTCGGTTCAGCACTTCTAGCCACTATCTTTGCTTATGAAGGCTGGGTAATTGCAACAGCTATCAATGCTGAATTAAAAAACTCAAAAAAGAATTTACCTTTGGCTTTAACGATTGGAACTATCATCGTTATTTGTGCATACTTGCTTTATTATTTAGGCCTTTCTTCATTAATTCCTAATACAAATGACATTATCGCATTAGATAGTAGAGCACCTCTAGTTGCAATGAATGGCTTAATCGGTAAAGCTGGTGAAGTTATTTTTAACACACTAGTTGTTATTTCTTGTTTAGGTACGCTAAATGGATTAACAATGGGTTGTTGTCGTGGTTTATTCGCACTTGCAACTCGTGGACAAGGTCCAAAACCATTAGAATATGCAAATTTACATCCTAAATATAACACTTCAATCAAATCTTCTGTTGTAGGATTAATTCTTTCGTTAGTATTTGCTGGATTATGGTATATCGCTTTTCGTGGTTGGTTACCTCTTGGTTCAATGGATGAAGTTTCTATTGCCGTTGTTTATGTTTCTTATATCGCAGTTTACATTTGGATTATGAAAGAATGTAAGGAGCTTAATAAATTCAAACGCTTTGTCATGCCTAGTCTTGCTATTTTAGCATCAATATTGCTAACCTTTGCTTCTACTGGTTTATTCCAATTAGTTACCTTAGGAAGTTTTGCAAAGATGCAAGAATTCTTAGTCTTCTCAGGAATTTCTTTCTTATCAGTATTTGTCGGTCTTCTTTTCTATCAAGATAATCCATTGCAAATCACTGATCAAATCCTTAAAAAAGAATAATCAAAAAAGCCACCAATAAAATGGTGGTTTTTTTCATTTATTCATTATTGTTTAACCCGTAATTGGTTTTAAACTCTCAATAATTTTATTCAAATCGATGTAATTATCGAAAACCCATAAGACAGGATTTTTTTCATAGATAAACTTTCCTATTCCATATCCTTCAATCCCTATTTTCATATCCGCTATCATGAATTCATTGATTGCTGGGAAAAGTCCACCCAACGCTGATAATGCCAGCATTAATAAACTTACAATTACTATCGCTTTTGCAAAGCCTAATGCAAGACCTAACAATTTATTAATTCCACTAACCGCTTTACTCTT
Source organism: Acholeplasmataceae bacterium (assembly GCA_012718985.1). Lineage (GTDB taxonomy): Bacteria > Bacillota_I > Bacilli_A > ML615J-28 > CAG-698 > JAAYBG01. The sequence goes on along the minus strand of JAAYBG010000080.1, from coordinate 6,754 downwards.
CTTTACAAACGAATCGATAAAGTGAATCAAGATCTTCATAACGATAAAAATAACTAATACCAAAGCAATGAAAGAAACAACAATCAACAATGTCGGAACTATTTTTTGAGCTAATACTTCCGAAAATGTCAATCCATAAGCTGTTTCATCAATAGTAATCAAATTAAGCAGTATCTTATCAATAAAACCAGGTAATCCCAATTGATCCAAAATTGGTACTAAGGTTTCATTTGTTGCATCATTAGGAATTGGTGTAGTGAATATTTCTCCTTTTGAAGCGAGAAATTCAACTACTTTCTCATGAATGAAAGGTGCCAATTTTGTGTCTGACAAAAAGACACTCACAGGTTTTACTGTTACAAACGCTAAAATAATAGCAACTAATAAATTTGCAAATGATAATACTTGACGAATAAATCCCTTTGCAAAGCCAATCAGAGCGAAAACACCTAAAATAATTAAAATTATAATATCAATTTTTCCCATATTCTTCCTTAATTCTTCCTTTTCCTCTTATATTTTTCAACAAAACCTCTTTATCATTCGGCAGTCTTTCTTCAATGATTTCATTTAACAAATATTCCAAATTCCTTTTTATTTCAAGCGGTTCTGTAATTCCTAAAGCAATCAAGTCATCTCCCTTTACTTTCATTTGTTTTAACTGATAGCATTGATTCTCTAGTTTTCTAACAGTCGCCTTTAACTCACTTAAATCCTCATGATTTGTGAGTTCTTTAATCGTAACTGCTGTAAGTATAGCATTTATTGGATATTTTTTCAACATCTTTTTTATTTTAATTTCATTTAGTTGATTCAGTTGAGGAATAAGAGATACAATATCCTTTACCTGATAACTAATTTTTTTACTATAACGAAGTCTCTGGAGGTCAGAATAGATAAAATCCAAGTCATAAGGAGCAAGAATAGAATAAAACGCCGCTAGTCGGGAAGTTATTTTAAACTCCATACGGCTAATAGTATCGGCTAAATTCATCGCCTCCTCATCCTTTTTAATAGTTTCAGTAATACGGGGAATAAAAGTAGCAATAATAGGATAATAATTCAACAAGACTTTGTATACACCATCACCTAAAAGTAATTTGTTGAATTCCACATTTATTCTTTCGTATTTCGCATATAAAATATAGTCTTTGCAAGCAAAAATTGCTTTTTTTGTATTTTCTTCAATTGTAAAGTCAAGTGTTGAAGCAAATCTTAAGGCTCTAAGGATTCTTAACCCATCCTCTTCAAATCTAAGAAATGGATTTCCTACTGTTCTGATTATTTTTTTAGAAATATCCTCTAATCCACCGAAATAATCATATAATTTATCTTTGTAGGCTAAGGCGTTGATTGTAAAATCGCGACGACTTAAATCAGCTTTTAAATCATTAATAAACGAAATCTTTTCTGGATGACGATGATCTGAATAATTTTCCTCTTTACGAAATGTTGTCACTTCAACATAAGTTTTATGATAGAAAATACCCACAGTCCCGTGCTTCACACCGATTAAAACCAAAGGATAATCTTGGAAAAGAGCTTGCACTATTTCAGGAGATGCTGATGTGGCAATATCAAAATCACCCGGCTTCTTACCTAAAACAAGATCTCTTATTGCTCCACCAACAACATAAGCATCGATATTCTCTTTCTTAAAAATATTTAATATTTCTACTATTTTTGATGGTAGTTTCATATTTTTCTTTCATCCTATTCTTATTTTATTATATCATATTCGCCATTCTAATTAAATATTTAATTTTTTCAATACCTTTTTTTAAAAAACCTTGAAATTGATGAATATTTTTGATATAATATTGGAGGATGCAGGTATCGTATAATGGCTATTATGTGGCCTTGCCATGGCTAAGATGCGAGTTCGATCCTCGTTACCTGCTCCATTTGAAAAATCACTGTTGACTGAATATCAGTTGACAGTTTTTTTATTTCATAAGAAAAAGCCTAAAATTAGGCTTTAACGTGTAAAAAATGTCAAGTTGTCTTTTAAAGCATTGTTTTATTTTATCTCATCTTCTCTCTTCATATTAATGAAGGCAATTCGTTCGCCAATGACATCCAAGGTTTTTATTTTAATTCCTTGAACCTCAATTGTTTTTGCTGATAACCGACCTTTTACACCAACGGTGGAGCCTTTCGTGCAATAATCACGAGCAATATCGGCAACACCTTGCCATAGTTGAATAGGAAAAAAATCGGTATCATATTCATCTTCTTCATTCTTAAATGGTCTTTGTACGGCAAGTGTAAAATTAGCAACTTTCTGGCCAGATTCTATTGTTGCTATTTTTACATCATCGACAATGCGACCTACTAGGATTAAATTATTGAGCACTATCTATCCTCCTTTCCTTCACCAGTGATAGCACCATTATAATCTATCCTTTTAAAAAATAAAAATGATGATAAGCGTCTCTTTTTATTTTTCTCAAATCATATTTTCTTAAATTCGGTAAATTAAGGTTAATTAAGCTCAATAAAAACATTTGAATATAACAAATGAAAAAAAATACACGATTTGGTAAATTTAAATTATTTTTTTGTTTTTCTTACAAGTGTTTTGATATAATTTTTTTGCTTTGTAACAAGCTTATTCTTTATATTAATAGATATTCATAATCGATGTGAAAAACGATTTAAAGCGATTTTTCGGGCTTTTTTCCAATTATTATGTTTCATTAACCAGTAAAAATGTTTTTTTATTAGGAAAAAATTAGCTAACTACTAATACTTGTTTTTGTAGTTACTTCCGTAATAAATCCACTAATTTCAATTTCAAACATAAAAATAATGTCTCTATTTATTCTTACTATTTCTATTTTGAATAGATTTTAATATTCATTAAACTAATAAAAAAAGCGGTTACCCGCTTTATATTGCTGCATCCAGTGCTATTTCCATCATCCGATTAAAAGATTTTTGGCGTTCCTCAGATGATGTTGCTTCATGAGTAACCAATGAATCAGAAACAGTTAAAATGCAAGCTGCTTTTTTATGTAAATAACGAGCGTTAGCAAATAACGCAAAAGATTCCATTTCAACAGCAATGCAACCATACTTATCACGAACATCATGAAAAACGTTTCCGCAATTGCGATAAAAAACATCTGATGAATGAATTATTTCATTATAAACAGGAAATCCCAGTTTCTTAGCGCTATCGTTTAATCTTTGATTTAAATAACTATTGGCATTTAAGATGTTTTCTTCATATCCATAAGCAACTTTTGCATAGGTTGATTCACTAAAAGCGCTCGTTGCGATAATAACATCATAAATCTTAATCTTCGGTGAATAAGCACCACAGGAACCAATTCTAATGATATTTTCAACTCCATAAACATCGAATAATTCATAAGAATAGATTCCAATACTCGGCATTCCCATTCCTGAACCCATCACAGTAACTTTTTTACCCTTATAATAACCAGTAAAACCGAACATATTTCTCACATTGTTTATTTTTACAACATCAGTTAAATAAGTATTGGCAATGTATTCAGCTCTTAACGGGTCTCCAGGCATTAATACGGTCGATGCGATGAGATTTTTATCGTTTACTTCTATATGAGGAGTAGCCATAACTATTTTTCCCTCTCTTGATATTCTTTCATGATTGCAATACCTGAACTTGTTCCGATACGACTAGCACCAGCAGCAACCATTTTCTCCAAATCAGCTAAGGTCTTAATTCCGCCACTTGCTTTTACACTCATATCCGCCAGAATATGCTCTCGCATTAAGCTAACATCAGCAACTGTTGCTCCGCCAGTACCAAACCCCGTTGATGTCTTCACAAACTGTGCTCCTGCTAAGGCAGCCGCTTTACATGCTATTATCTTTTCTTCATCATTTAAATAACAAGTTTCGATAATTACTTTTACTAAACGACCTTGAGCACTGGTAACAACAGCTTTGATTTCCTCACAAAGATAATCTAAATTATATTCCTTGGCTTTAGCAACATTGATAACCATATCAATTTCTTCAGCACCATTTTGAATAGCATCGATGGTTTCTGCTTGTTTCACTTCGATAGTATTTGCTCCTAAAGGAAATCCAACCACAGTACAAACTAAAACATCGGAACCAGCTAATAATTGGCTAGCAAGTCCTACATTAATAGGATTAACACAAACACTCGCAAAATTGTATTCTAATGCTTCTGCGCATAATTTCTTGATATCTTCTTCTGTTGCAAAGGCTTTTAGTATGGTGTGATCAATTAATTTATTATACATAATAAATCCTATCGATCAATGAAATCACTGATTCGAACTTCTTTGAAATTTTGATCAACAATAGCAAACTTGCGCAATTTATTAATTGTTTTACGAGCAGCACGTGCTTTTTTTGCTTTTAATATATACATATCCGGTAAGAAACCGACAATTTCTTCTAAATATTTACCAACGATTGCATAGAAATCAGCTCTTCTTACCATAAATTTAACATTTTCTTCATCATTAATACAAATATAATCTAGATGTGGTGGGAAAACTGTTGGGATACCAAAATTCCACGTACAACTAATTCCGTGTTCATTTGTTGTTTTGTCAATAATCGGTTCGCAATAATTAACATCCACTTCATTGTGATAATATTCTCTTAAACTGTCGACTGTCCTTTGATATTTACAAATCTCACTCAATTTTTCTGTATCAATCGGAATTTTATTTTGTAAACCAAATTCATCGATATAGGCATTTCTCGTCTTATCAAATAAACTATATAACTCGACTAAATTGAATTGTCTAACATCATCAAAAGTATCATTATAAACAACCAATTCAAATTCTTTACAAAGTTTTTGAGCAAATCCTAAAATTTCTTTAGCGATGAAGGTAGGTATTAAAATTGGTAATTCCAAAAGGAAATTTACATTTGTATAAGCGGGATCCAGCTTATATATTTGGTTTACACGACATCTTTTGGTAACTAAATAACGATAAGAAGATTTAAATTCTTTGTCTATATAGCGAATTTCTACTTCATCTTCTGAATAATACGTTTTAAAGTTAGGATAATTATCAAAATATTCTAACAACTTTGCATAATCCAATCGACCTAAACTATTTTCTCTAAAAAAATGTATGTTGATAGCCATTTATTTTTCCTCCGCATCTATTTTAACTATTTCGACATCTTTTGTTTTTTTCTATTTTTAAATAAAACCAGCTAATAAACCAACTATTGTCTCATATAAAATAAGTCCAATAGCGGGAGTAAAATCAAGAATTCCAATCACTAGAAAACCACGAAATGGCCATAAGTACCAATTGGTTGCTTTCCTAATCATTCGCGGAATTTTATATTGATGTAGTCCAGGTAACCAAGATAAAATGATACCTAACATCATAATAAATCCATACCCTAATAATAAATAATACAGGGCTTTTATCAAACAATTTAAAATCATCTACTATCCTCTACATATTGATGTAAGGAACCATCTTCAAATTCTTCCTTGCGTCCAAACAAGAATAATTTATTATCTAATTTAAAGATTTCCCCTTGGGTAGCATAAACAACGCCCGATATAAAGGATAACATGTAATTTGCTTCTTCAGAATTAATTTGATCAAAGTTAGCAAGTATCGCTTTCCCTCCCAAGATAATATCACACATTTCCATTAATTGCTCTTGTGAGCTATTAGCAACAGTAAAATATTGCAAGCGATCAAAAGAAGTTAACAAGCCACCAGATTTTCTAGTGCCCTTGTTTTTATTGCTATAATCACTGAATTGAATGGTATTTACTTGTTTTTTCTTAAACAATCCCATATTTCCTCCCTATGTTAGAAAAACTCGCCCTAATCTTATCATCGTCGCTCCGTATTGTAGAGCAATTTTGTAGTCGTTAGACATACCCATTGAAAGTTCGTGGCAAGGAGCATGCTCTAAATTCATACTCTCAATTTCCTCTTTCAATCGTTTCATCTTTTTAAATGATTTATGAATGACTTCTTCATCAAAAGTCATTTTTGCAATACACATTAATCCTATCACCCTTATTTTAGGGCAACTTTCTAACTGCTTAACAAAACTTTTTACGTTCTTTACTGGAACTCCTTGTTTGTTTTCCTCTTCTGATATATTTACCTGAACAAAGCAATCCAAGGGTTCATTTAATTTCTTGTTTAATTCAACTGCCAATGAGTAACGATCTAACGAATGTAGACAATCAATTTTATTAGCTAAGTCTTTAATTTTACGGCTTTGAACCACACCGAAAAAATGCCATTTAATTTGTTTATAATCTTTTAAAGCATTGTATTTTTCTAAAAACATGTCTGCTCTATTTTCACCAATTTCAGTGATTCCAGCATCAATTAATTCCTTGGTTCCTTCTAAAGTCATATACTTTGTTGCTGCGATTAATTTAACGTTTGGATAATCTTTTAGAAAATCCCTCACTTCTTGAACTTTTTCTTTCAAACCCATAAACCCACCTATAAATCTTTCTGACAAACTATTACTTCGAATCTATTTATTTAAACTCGTTATAATTATTATACATCTTTTTCAAATTTTAATCAAGTAATTTTACGGCAAATCTACAGCTTGATAAAAACCTTGTTTGATATTTTTAGTTTTGCCAATTAATTGGTGGAATATTCCTTGATTTTAGGAAATTATTTGTTTTTGAAAAATGACGACAGCCAAAAAATCCATAATACGCAGATAGTGGACTAGGGTGTGGTGCAGTCAAGACTAAATGATGAGGATTATC
>JAAYBG010000012.1 GCA_012718985.1 Acholeplasmataceae bacterium | reverse complement strand
TATTGGCGAAGCAGTTGTCGTAATGGTATTAGGAAATTTGATTTTTTTCAAACTAAAGAAAAATGCTGGTTTCTTAGAATTGATTGAAGCAAACCAAAATTGCAAATAGAACTGACTATAGGTTCTATTTTTTTATTTAAATTCTAAAGCGAATGTGTTATAATATTTTAGAAAGTGGTGGAATTATGCTACTAATTGCTGAGAATATCCAAAAGACATATAGCGATAAAATCCTTTTAGACCATATAACTTTAAGTATTGATCAAAAAGATAAAATAGGAATCGTTGGTGCTAATGGTTGTGGGAAAAGTACACTGTTGAAAATAATTTCTGGTAAACTTGAAAGTGAAACGGGTGAAGTAACATTAATCGGGGAAACTAAAGTAAGTTATTTACCACAGGAATTGGATTTAGATGAAGATGCATATCCTCTTGAATGGATTATGAAGGATAGCAACAAGAAGAATCAAGAATATCAGGAACATGAAGTGAAAGCCTTACTAACAAAATTAGAGCTTTTTGATTATCATCGAAAAATAGCTTTATTATCAGGTGGAGAAAAAAAGAAAGTCGCTCTAACTAAGGCTTTGGTTACGCCATCTGACATGTTAATCTTGGATGAACCAACCAATCATTTGGATAGTGATATCATTTTATGGCTAGAAAAATATCTAATTAAATATACAGGAGCAATTCTCATGGTAACCCATGACCGTTATTTTTTAGATAGGATAACAAACAAAATTATTGAATTAAACAAGGGTAGGCTAACCACCTATGAGGCTAATTATTCAAAATATCTTTCGTTGAAAGCGAGTATAGCTGAACAAGAATTATCCAAAGAGAGAAAACTTCAAGCACTTATTCGGAAAGAATATGAATGGATTAGCCGAGGGGCAATGGCTAGAACGAGCAAAGATAAAAAAAGAATCGAAAAATATGAGAATCTAATTAGTCAAAAAAAAGTTGTTGAGAAAAAACTTGTAATGGAGAGTGCTAAAACAAGGCTTGGAAAAAAGACCATTGAATTAGTTAAGGTTGGTAAAAGCTATCAAGAAGAAATATTTAAAGACTTTTCTTTCTTGCTGGATCGGGAAGATCGAGTTGGAATTATCGGTAAAAACGGTAGTGGAAAAACAACTCTTTTAAAAATCATCGTGGGAGAAGAAATTCCAGATTGTGGAGAAGTTATCATCGGCGAAACAGTAAAAATCGGATATTTTTCTCAAAACAATGAAAAACTAGACGATAATGTAAAAGCAATTGACTATATTAAAGATATCGCAGAAATGGTGAAAACAAAAAAAGGCTATATTACTGCAAGTCAAATGTTAGAAAACTTTTTATTTGAAAATCCACATAGCTATATTGGCAATTTATCAGGAGGCGAGAAGAGAAGATTGTCCTTACTAGGAATACTAATGTCTGCTCCTAATGTTCTGCTTTTGGATGAACCAACAAATGATTTAGATATTACAACACTGACTATTTTGGAAGACTACTTGGAAGCTTTTTCCGGAGCAATCATCGTTGTTAGCCATGATCGCTATTTTTTAGATCGAGTTGTAAATCGAGTGTTTGTTCTAAAAGAAGACAAAATCTTTTATCAGTATTTAGGTGGGTATAGCGATTATTTGAATAATGTAAAAGAAGAGGAAAAGAAGGAAGAAAAAAAGAGCTTTTCTCCAAGAGAAAGTAAAAAAGAGATACCTAAATTAACTTATAATGAACAAAAAGAATTAGATACTATTGAAGATCATATTACAGAATTAGAATATCAAATGAAAGATATTGATGAGCTAATTCAAGCATCAGGAAACGATTATTCAAAAACAAAAGAATTGTATATACAAAGAGAATTAGTAGAAAAAACATTAAATGATAAGTTAGAGCGTTGGGCATATTTAACGGATATAAAAGAAAAAAGCAAAAGGAAATCATAAAATGGATAATCAAAGTAGTTTTCGTAGAGCTCAAGAAAAGGACTTGAAAGAAATTGTTGAATTGTGTGAATTTGTTAAAAAGACATATCCGTTATGGAATGAATATTATCCTGTATATGATAATTTTTTGGAAGATTATCAAAATAATCTTCTTTTTGTTCTGGAAGTATCAGGAAAAATTATCGGTTCTATTGGTGCTGAAAAATCAAATTGGCATGAGAATACATTAACGCTTCACCTGTTTATGATTCATCCGGAATATCGCAACCAAGGTTATGGGACAAAACTTTTTCAAAATACAGAAAAACTTCTTGCAAAAGAAGGAGAAACACAAATAGATTTATTGGTTAGAAATGATAATGTTAAGGCGATGAAAATGTATCGTACTTTAGGATATCAAAATCTCGGTCCAGTTAAGACACCATGGGAAACGGAAGATGGAAAATTTTATTTTTTGTTTATAAAGAGAATATCCAAATAGGAAAAAAACGCTTAGCAAAACGAGGGAAATTCGCATCTTTATAAATAGTATTTGTATAATATTGTAATTTAATGATAATAATTAACTTGTAAATTGAGGTGCTGATTATGAGCATTTTAGAAATTACCAATCTGAAGTTTGGTTACAATGATATAACACTTTTTAATAATCTAGAATTTAACTTATATCGTGAAGACCATATGGGATTAATCGGTGCAAATGGTGTAGGAAAAACAACACTTCTGAATATTATTGCCCATCGTATTGATCCTGACGAAGGAAAAATATCTTGGGTGAATGGTGTTGACTTTAGTTATCTTGATCAACACTTAAAAGTCTATGATTCATTAACAATTAAGGATTATTTGTATAAAGTTTATGAAGAACTATTTCAAAAAGAAAAAGAAATGAATGCGTTATATAAAAGCTTAGAAACAGCTTTAGAAAATGAATATGACCGAATTTTAAACAAAGCGTATAATATTCAAGAATATTTAGAGCAAAAAGGTTTTTATATGATTCAATCAAAAATTGCTAATGTAATTAATGGTTTAGGAATAAATTATGATGAAAACTGGATTTTAAAGAATTTAAGTGGTGGACAAAAAGGAAAAATATTTCTTGCGAAAATGTTGTTAGAAGAGAAAAATGTATTGTTACTAGATGAACCTACAAACTTTTTGGATGCTGTTCACGTAGAATGGTTAACAAAATACTTGTCTACTTATACCCATGCTTTTATTGTGATATCCCATAACACAGAGTTTTTAAATGGCGTGTGCAATGTGATTTGTGCTCTTGAGAATAAGAAACTGACCCGTTATCGAGGAAATTATGATGCTTATTTATTACAAAAAGATATGCATGATAAGCAATATGAAGCAGAATATAATGCTCAACAAAAATTCATTAAGAGAACACAAGATTTTATTGATAGGAATATTGTTCGTGCTTCAACAACCAAACAAGCTCAAAGCAGAAGAAAAATGTTAGAGAAAATTGAAGTGTTGACAAAACCAACCAAACAAAGGAAAGTGAAGTTCATTTTTCCTTTTACTCATACATTTAATAGTGAAGCTTTGATAGTCAAGAAATTATTAATTGGTTATACTACTCCAATACTTAAAGAAATTAATATGAAGATTATGTTCGGAGAAAAAGTAGTAATAACAGGTAAAAATGGTATTGGTAAAACAACTTTCCTAAAAACAATTTTAGGATTGATTCCTTCTTTAGGAGGCACTATAAAAATGCCTGAATATAATAAAATTGTTTATTATTCTCAGGAAATGGATGAGAGAGGAGATGTTACTCCTTTTGATTACATTAAAGATACTTATCCAAAAATGGATGATAAAGATGTTAGGAGTTTGTTAAATCGTTATGGGATTACTAGTGATTTGGTGATTAAACCTATCAATAAATTGAGTGGTGGAGAAATTTCAAAAGTGAGATTTGCTAAACTCAGTTTGGAAGATTCTAATTTGTTGATTTTAGATGAACCGACCAATCATCTTGATAAAATAGCAAAAGAATCTTTGTTTGAAAGCATTGAAAATTATCCGGGAACAGTGATTTTGGTATCACATGAAAAAGAATTTTATAAAAAGTTGAAAATGAAAGAAATTCATTTTAGTTAGGAAAAAAAATGGAAATTAGAAACGTAGCAATTATTGCTCATGTTGATCATGGGAAAACGACTTTGGTTGACCAATTATTAAAAAAATCTGAAACGCTAGAGTCGCGAGAAACAATTGAAGATCGAGTGATGGATAGTAATGATATTGAAAGAGAACGAGGAATTACTATTCTTGCAAAGAATACTGCAGTAATGTATAAAGGATGTAAAATAAATATTTTGGATACTCCTGGCCATGCTGATTTTAGTGGTGAAGTGGAAAGGATTATGAAGATGGTAGATGGTGTAGTTCTCGTTGTTGATGCCTATGAAGGGGCTATGCCACAAACAAGATTTGTGTTAAAAGAGGCCTTAGAAAACAATTTAAAACCGATTGTGGTCGTCAATAAAGTGGATAAAGATTCTGCACGTCCTGATGAAGTTGTAGATGAATTGTTAGATTTGTTTATTGAATTAGGTGCTAATGATGATCAATTGGAATTTAAAGTTGTTTTTGCCAGTGCAACTCATGGTACATCTAGTCTATCTAGTGATATTACAACACAAAGAGAAACGATGAATCCTATTTTAGATTTAATCGTTTCAGAGATACCAGCACCAAGTGTTGAAAAGGATGGTCATTTACAATTTCAAGGTGCGTTACTTGATTATAATGAATACGTTGGAAGAATGGCAATTGGACGAATTAAAAAGGGCACCATGAGAACAAACACCATGGTTTCTTGTATGCGATTAGATGGTTCAATTAAAAGTTTTCGAATACAAAAATTATTCAGCTTTTTAGGTCTTCATCGCACTGAAATTGAAGAAGCTTATGCTGGAGATATTGTTGCTGTAGCAGGATTGGCGGATATAAATGTAGGCGAAACAATTTGTGAAGTGGGATATGAAGAATCCTTGCCACCAATTAGAATCAGTGAACCGACGGTAGAAATGTATTTTTCTGTTAACAATTCACCTTTCGCTGGCAAAGAAGGAAAATTTGTCACTTCAACAAAATTAGAAGAGCGACTATATCGAGAAACGCAAAAAGATGTTAGCTTACGGGTGAAAAAAAGTGGTTATCATGATGAATGGATTGTTTCTGGCAGAGGAGAACTTCATCTGGGAATTCTCATTGAAAATATGCGTCGTGAAGGATATGAATTTCAAGTCGCCAAACCTAAACCAATCATTAAAGAAATTGATGGTAAAATGTATGAACCGTTTGAATATGTACAAATAGATATACCTAATGAATATACTGGACCAACAATTGAATTAATTGGACGTTTGGGAGGGATACTAGAATCTATGACAAATGATATCTCCCAAACACGATTAATTTATACTATGCCTTCAAGAGGATTAATCGGTGTAACAACGGATTTTATGACCTGTACGAAAGGTTATGGAACAATGAGCCATATTTTTTTGGATTACCGTCCTTTGGAAGGTGGTTTGGTTGGTAATAGAAAACTAGGGGTTTTGGTTGCTACCAATGAAGGTAAAACAACAGCTTATGGAATTGGACAAATTGAAGATCGCGGTGTATTATTTATTGAACCAAATGAGAATGTTTATGAAGGGCAAATAGTTGGTGAATGTAATAAAGAAGAAGACCTGGCGGTTAATGTTGTGAAAGCCAAACAACAAACAAATCAAAGAAGTTCTTCAAAAGATATGACTGTTGTTTTAAAAAGACCAAGAATTATGCCACTAGAAGTATGTATGGAGTATATAAATGATGATGAATTATTGGAAGTTACCCCTAAAAATATCCGTTTACGCAAGAAAATTCTTAACACTAGTGAAAGAAAGAAATTTGATAGTCGAAAGGAAAGATGATAATGAAAAAAATAATTAGTTATTTATCACTACTTTTTATTGCTGTTTTTTTAGTGGGTTGTTATGAGTCTATTATTGATGAACCGATTATTGGTGAATCTACTATTGATGAATTAATAATCTATTCAATTAATGATTTTCATGGTGCTCTATTAGAAGACGGAGATAAAGTAGGTATTTCTAAATTAGGCAATTATTTAATCAGCGAAAAAGAAAAAAATCCGGAATCTACAATCATTATTTCTGCTGGTGATATCTTTCAAGGAACAGCAGTATCATCAATGACTAGGGGGAAAGTTGT
>JAAYBG010000079.1 GCA_012718985.1 Acholeplasmataceae bacterium | reverse complement strand
ATTCAATGTCAGCTAATGTAGGATTACAATATCGTAACACATACAATTTCTTTGTAGACGTTGCCTTTGTTGGCTCAAGTGCAATTCGTGATGCTGTTGGTTCAATGTTTAGTGCGATTATTGTTAATAAAAAAGATATTACAAAAGCAATTCAAGATACACTTAATGAATTAGGACCAAAATATCAGAAATAATGAAAACATTCATTTTTAAGTTCACAAAAATATTTAGCTTGTTATTAGTAATCTCGCTTGCGTTCGTGCTTGTTGGTTGTAAAGAACCAGTAATAGAAGAGCCAAAAATTAAAGAGATTAATACTAATTATACCGATGAATTAGAGTTAAAAGCCGTATATGCAAATAAAAGTTTTATCAATGATGGCATTGGGGAAGTAAGGTTATCACAAAATGTTGATGGTGACACTGCTCATTTTGTTGATAATATTTCAGGCAAAAGATTTACTGCTCGTTTTCTTTGCATCAATACACCAGAATCAACAGGAAGAATTGAACCGTGGGGAAAAGAAGCAAGCAAATTTGTTGCAGACATATTATCTAATGCTGCTGTCATTGTTTTAGAGGCGGAAAAAATAGGCTTTCCTGCTGAGTTAGACACAACAGGAGGAAGATACCTTGCCTATGTTTGGTATAAAATAAGTGCTGAAGCTAAATTTAGATTGTTGAATTTAGAGATTGTTGAACAATGCTATTCCAACTTTACCGGAGTTGCTGGTGATTCAAAGTATGGTGAAGATTTTGATTTGGCAGCACGGAAATCATATGATACTAAACGAAGGAAATTTGGTGAAGCAGACCCTAATTTTGACTATTCTAATGAAGTAAAAGAGATTACAATTGCTGAGTTAAGGAATAATTTTAATGAATATAGCTCAGGTACTAAATTAAAAATTACTGCTAGAATTATGAGAATGATAGGTGACAACCTATATGTTGAAGATTTAAGTGAAACTTGGAATGAAACACGTAAAGTCTATGAAACAGCGGGAATTTATATGTTTAGTGGCTATGGTAGCGGATTAGCTGTTTTAAATATAGGAGGGATTATTTCGTTTGAATGCCAGTGTGTTGATAATGACACTTATGGTAAGCAATTGACAAATCCATCCAAAGTAAAAGTGGTTGAATCCACTTCAGAATATAATATTAAAGAGTTTTCTGGAAAAGAAACAATAGATATAGCATCTTATGAAGGTTTTGTTATTAGTATTCAAGAATATATAGTAACTAATGTTAACAAACCAGATGAAGAAGGAGCCTTTACTATCTATGGAAAGACTTCCAGTGGGCAATCTATTAATATTAGAATTGATGGAGCTGTTTATCCAAAGCCAAAAGCTTCATCAATCGAAATTGGAGCAACGTATAGTGTAATCGGAGGAGTATCTAGATTTAATCAAACTTTTCAAATTATGATTGGGAATCAAAAAAATCAAGGACTAAATGATTTAATCAAAAAATAATATAGGAGGAAAAGAAATAATGTATAGTTTAAAGCGCAACGCAAAAAGACTTCTGTTAGTGCTAGTTGCATTTGCTTTAATTTTTGGATTAATCGGATGTGGTGGTACAGATGAAGAACCAAAAGAACCAACACTACAAGAAAAATTGGAAACTGCAGTTGGTAGTATCGTAATGGAAAATATTGCGACACTTTCTTCTAATCTTGTTTTACCTGAAAAAGCAAGTGGAGAATATGACATCGTTTGGACTATTTCTGAAAGTAAATACGCAGAAATTGGAACAAATAGAAGTGGAGCTCCAATGATTAAAATTTCACGACCAGAATCAACGGAAGGCTATAAAAAATTTGTTATTACAGCAACAATTTCTAAGGATGGCGCTACTGCTAGTCGTGAATGGGAAGGCTATGTAAAACCTCTAGCTGAAGGTGTTAAAGTATTAACAGCAGCAGGGGTAAAAGCAGCTGAAATCAACGCATCAGTTTTGATTACTGGTAAAGTTTTAATCGTTTGTAAGAGTGCAGGATTCTGGGTTGTTGATGAAACTGGTGCTGTATATGTATATGGTGCTCCTGGTGATGTACAACCTGGTGATACTGTAACTGTATCCGGAAATAAAACAGTTTATTACTCGTTAGTAGAAATTGAAAAACCAGGAATTGTTATTGACACAGAAGGCGATGGAACTTATCCATATGCCGAGATTGCAACTGTAGGAACAGTGGACGATATCTTCGCTTTTAAGAGCACAGATCAAGAAAACTACGGAAAAGTAATGACTATTGAAGGAT
>JAAYBG010000078.1 GCA_012718985.1 Acholeplasmataceae bacterium | reverse complement strand
GTTTTTAAAGTAACAGTACCGCTAAATAATGGATCTTTTGTAGGGTCTGGATTACTGATGATTAACTTAACTGTAATTGTGTAGTTTCCATAATCTTCACTGTAATAATCTTCGGTAGCAGTTGCTGTATCGTTACCAACTTTTGTACCGCTACAAGCAACTAACATTGTTAACACTAAAACAGCAGTTAAAAATAAGGCACCCATCTTTAAAACCATTTTCTTCATGTTCTTTCTCCTTTCTTCATTTTCTATTTTTGTTATACTTTCGTATCAATTAGGTAAAGAAAATAGGATTAGTAATGGCATAATAAACACCAGTACCATATACTTCAAACACAATCCAATCTCCCTTAGCCATTCCATTTAATTCAATGACATTTAGATATGAATTTCCACTTAAATCAAATGTTTTCATTTGGATTCCGTTCTTATAAATATTTAGCGTTTTTAGTCCATCGCGGCAAAACAGTTCAATATTTACAGATGTTTCATCTTTTGATACAGTGTTACCATAGGTTTTTCCTTTTATATCAGCAAAAACTAATGGACCATTGGATATAAAAGTATTTCCATTTCTTACGGCTTCAAGAATTCTTTCTGCATTAATCCTTGTTGGTGAATATGCAAATGTTGTAGGCATTCCCGCATATTGTCCTGTCTTTTTCAGTAATTTCTCATAAGCTTTTGATTCACCTAAATATAGTGCGGGGTTATATGGACCATTGTAACTATGTAAATCAGTTCCCCCGGTAGCAAATAACTTATGTCCTTCATTTAATAACTCAAACCACTTCAACATTGTTTTTCTGTTTTGGTTCAATACTCCTTCTGGAGGGATATAGCCGCAAGGTTCAAAATATCCATTCCATATTTCAATCGTTTCAAAATAGTCAATTAAATCCCATAAATTATTGTAGTTGTTGAATCCCATACCACCTGTTGAATAAGGATGATTTAGTTGAGGGATTCCCCCATTTCTTGCAATTTCTTGAACGATGATTTCCACTTCATCATAAGGATTTTCACCTAAATCCAAATCTATGTCCCATTGTTCAACAACAGCGCTATTACCAATTGATTGAAAATGTCCATATCCAGTTGTAATTTCCACACCAGGTAAAGGGGTGAAAAAAACATATTCTCCATCTACGATATCATAAGGAACGCGATCAGCTTGCATCCATTCTGAAATTCCTGTGTTATCGTTATGATCGGATAAGACGGCCCAAGATAAACCAGCAGCAATATCCGCTCTGATTAGTTGTTCAACATTGTGAGTTCCATCAGAAAACAAAGTATGTTGGTGAAGATCTCCAGCATAAAAATTTTTGCTTTCTGCATTATATAACTCGATTAATCTTATATCTTCCAAATAGTAGTTTTTAAAATTTTCTACTTTGATTGTTTTTGTCACCGTTGAGTATTGCATTCCTCGTGTGTAATGAAGAGTGTATTCCCCTTCAGCAAGTTCAATTTCATACCCTGACAAAAAATTAGTCGTATATAGGGAAGTCGCTCCCTTACTATCTTCTACAATTATATTTGCTAGTAACATTTCCCCAAGATCTGTGAGTACTTTTCCCCGAATCGTAGCAGGTGTTAATTGAATATTTATTTCTTCTTCTTTATTAATCCTAGGTAATACTATTATCAGAGCTGTCTCTAAAACTAATAAAACCATTAAAAATATGGTAAATATACGCCACTTATTATATGTTTTCACCATTTTTATTCCTCCACGATGCCATTCCGACTTTTTGGTAAATCGTTTTACCAAAATAATAATATCATATTTTTAGCGTTTGTCAAGAAAATATCTTATGTTTTCTTACACAAAACAAAAAAAGTTTATAGATTATTCTATAAACTCGTTCTAGAAAATTTAATATTGTTTGATGACTAAAACACTAATTCAAATTTTTGTTGCTTATTTTATCTAATACTTTAATAATAATAGGTGTCAAAATCGCTCCTATAGCTATTTCAGGTAGCATATTTAATAAAGAAATTGTTTTTAATGCCGTTAAGATACTAAATCCATTATCAGCAAATGTTTGATTTACATCTTGAAAGTAAACCAATATTAGAATTCCCATCGTAAATATTGTATTGATTAAAGCGATGAATCCTCCCGCTAGGGAAGAAACGATTATTCTATTTTTCATTAATCTTGTTAATCCTTTATAAATCAAATAACCAACAATTCCAACCAGTAATCTTGGTAAAACAGAAACAATTGGATTTTGAAAATAAGGGTCTAAAAATCCTTGTGGGACAAACGATCTGACCAATGAGACAATTCCAAAGAATAGTCCAAAAACGACTGCGTATTTGAAATCATCAAAAAAAATAATTCCAACACAAACAGGAATGAATACCGTAGTTGCACTGGCAACACCTAGAGGAATCATTCCTAAAACAGTCCATGATAAGACAAACATCAATGCAATTAAAATGCCCGCAAACGCAATTTTCATAGTGTTTTTCATATTGATAAAACCTATCCTTTTTTATTCTATTTCAGTATGCTTTTTCTTAGAAAATAGCACCTATATTTTTAATCAAAGAATTCAAATTCATATCCCATTACTCTAACTGTATCTCCGTGTTTAACACCTAATTTTCTTAATTCTTCATCAACACCAAGTTTTCGTAATCGACGTGCGAACAATTTGGCATTTTCTTCACGACTAAAATCAGTAATATTGAATAATTTTTTGACTTCTGGACCCACTACATTATATACCCCATCATTGCTTTTTTCAATCATAAAAGGTACTTCTTGTGGTTGGAATTTGTACTCTACAACTTTATCTATGATAATTTCTTCTCCTATTTTTTGCTTTTCAAAGTCTAAAACATCGGCAATTTTATATAGCAATTCGTCTAAATTGTTTTTTGTATAAGCGCTGATAGCTACAATAGGAATCTTTTTTATCTTTTTTTGAAAAACTTTCAAATTCTTGTCTGCTCCTTCAATATCCATTTTATTAGCGACAATAATTTGTGGTCGAAGCGATAAACGAGAATCATAAGTTTCTAATTCCTTATTTATCTTCAAATAGTCTTCATATGGATTTCTACCTTCGGTAGCGGCCATATCAATTACATGGACAATTACCTTTGTTCTTTCAATATGCTTTAAAAATTGAAATCCAAGCCCTAAACCGCTACTTGCTCCTTCAATTAACCCAGGTAGGTCAGCCATAACAAAACTACGACCATCTTTTACTCTTACAACTCCTAAATTAGGGATAATTGTCGTGAAAGGGTAATCTGCAATCTTTGGTTTTGCAGCTGATACTACGGAAATTAAAGTTGATTTTCCCACATTGGGAAAGCCAACTAAACCGACATCTGCTAATACCTTCAGTTCAATTCTTATTTGTCGTTCTTCACCAGGAAGACCTTTTTCGCATATCTCTGGTGCAGGGATTCGCGGCGTTGCAAATGCAGAATTTCCTCTTCCCCCTTTACCGCCTTTTGCGATAACTGCTTCTTGTTTATGCCTCACAATATCAGCGATAACAGTCTTTGACGTCAAATCATAAACTACAGATCCGACTGGTACTTTCACATATACAGCTTCCGCATCTTTCCCAAAACAATTTTTACTCATTCCATTTTGACCGTTTTTAGCCTTAATAATCCTTGTATATCGAAAATCTAATAATGTGGTTAATCCTTCTTCGCCAACAAAAACGATGTCACCACCTCGACCCCCATTTCCTCCAGCGGGTCCCCCCATGGGTACATATTTCTCGCGGCGAAAAGCAACAATACCATTACCACCATCTCCTGCCTTGACAGAAAAACTTACATCATCAATAAACATGATACCCAACTCCTTTCTCAACAAGTTAAAAAAATGCACTTAAAATAAGTGCATATCATATTTTATCTCGCCTCGTAAACAGAAACTTGTTTTTTATCTTTTCCTTTACGCTCATATTTTACATAGCCAGTAATGGTTGCAAATAATGTATCGTCTCCACCAATACCAACATTAGTTCCAGGGAATATTTTAGTTCCCCTTTGGCGATAGATAATTGAACCAGCTGTTGCGAATTCTCCATCTGCTTTCTTAGCACCTAATCGTTTAGCTTGGGAATCTCGACCATTTTTTGTTGAACCAGCAGCTTTTTTTGACGCAAAAAACTGAATATTTATTCTAAACATGAGATTACCTCCTATTTTATGTATTTTATTTTAATGTATTTTGTGTAATCTTTTTTTACACTTTCCAAAAATTCAACCAAATTATTGATAGTTATATCACTAATTTCATTTGATTGAAGCAATTTTAATGACATAGTCACTTTCTTTTCATCGACCTCAAAAACATATTGAGGACAAATCTTTTCAATCAGACTAGCAGTTAATAACACAGCCGTTGATACAGCACTACATACAATGTCCTTACCGATCTCTTCATAACCAGAATGGCCACTTACAAACACACCATTGATTTTTTTGTTGTTATCTGTATAAACATCGACTGTTATCATGATTAACCTTCAATAGCAGTAATTTGCACCTTTGTATAAGGTTGGCGATGACCTTGTTTTTTATGATAGTTCTTTTTTGATTTGTATTTATAAACGATAATCTTTTTAGCTTTACCATTTTTTTCAACAACACCAGTAACTTTCGCACCTTTTACATATGGTGTTCCCACTTTGTCGTTTACCATCAAAACTTTATCAAAAACAACTTGTCCATTCGCTTCAACATCTACCTTTTCAATAAAAATGAAATCATTTTCTTGAACACGATATTGTTTACCGCCAGTTTCAATAATTGCATACATTATACAGCACCTCCTCATTTTTTTATAAGACACGCCAACTAAGGTGAACTCATGTTACTTGGAAACCTTTTATGTGCGGTTGTGCCTAAAATTCACAACATAGGTATTATACACCTTTTGCCATGATTTGTCAATTTTTATTTTTTATTTTTTACCTCTGATTTTATATAGGCATATTTCCCTTTTATTCTTTGTTTTTTTATGATATAATGAATAAGAAAATGGAGGTTCTTATGGTAAAATACATAAATTTTTTCGATAAACTACCGTTTATATTAAAGCTTTTTTTTGCTCTTCCTATCCTAGATGGTATCTTCTATGGCATTTATCGTCTGGGAAAAGGTCAAATCGTCGCTGGAATCATCTGGATTGTTTTTGGTATGTTTATTCTATGGATTGTTGATATCTATACTATCTGCAAAGTAGGAAAAGTAACCGTCTTTGCTCATTTAAAACAATAACATTACAATTGCAATCAAATAAACCGATTTGGGAAAAGATGTTTTTACTTCCCAAATTTTTTTAATTTTTTTCAATCCATATTGTTGTATAACTGAAAATACGATAATGTTTTACCTTGCCACGGCAC
>JAAYBG010000077.1 GCA_012718985.1 Acholeplasmataceae bacterium | reverse complement strand
GAGCTATCTATGCTATCAATAGAAATGTTCCAATATTAAATACACCGAAAAAGAAATAACAAATTGTGTAATCTGGCATGAAAAAAGGTCTATGATTATCTCACATGAAGTGAGCTACATAGACCTTATTTTTTCATTAGAATTTTTGACAGGGACGATTTATCGTCTAAAAATAAATTAATATAATTTATTTTTCATTAGAATTTTTTACAGACCCCCTTTAATCTGTTGAGTGACCATCACCAGGTGTTGAACCACCGATATCACCGCCACCACTTTGTCCATCAAAAGGAGGATAATTCGGGATACCATAACCAACTATATAGGAATTAGTCAACGCATAATTTCTCTTTGCAACCATATCAGATGTATTTCCTTCAATGGTATAAACTCGATTATTATCTACCGCGATAACAATTCCGGTATGAGTAGAACCTGTTGTTTTGTCCTTATCACGATAAAAAACAATGTCCCCAGGTTTTGGTGTATATTCACCGCGAGCTCCAAAGCGCCCTTCGTTGACAAACCAGGCCATACCTGCTGTACAGCCACAATAACGAGGAACGATTTTTGTTGAAATGCCGGCTTCGTTGCAACACCATGAAACAAACATAGCACACCAAGCTTCATAGTTTAGATTATACCATGCTCCATATTTCGTATCGTTATTAGGCCCCTCAACATACCCTAATTCTTCAGTGGCTATCGCTATTAAACGGCTTACGTAATCAACATTAGGCTCACCATATATTGTTAATATGATTGTCCCTTTCACTTCTTTATTTTCTTTTGAAATAGCAGTAATTGTGACTTTACCGGCCGTAATTGCGATTACTCTACCATTATCATTGACCGTTGCAATGGTAGCATCTGATGTCACCCAGCGATAATTATTCATTGCAACGGCTTTATCGATATACACATATGACATTACTCCAGCAAGAAGTCTAGCTCCTTCTTCTTGAGTATATAATAGTAATGGTCCTTCGTTAATCTCACCATTCTCAGTCTTCTTGGTACTTGTTTTGGTAACAGTAACAAGAGATTTAGTAGTAACAACACTATTATTTTTTAAGGTTGCAGTAATTGTCACCGTTCCTTCTTTCAATGCCGTCATCTTATCTTTTTCTAACTTCATTATTGTTGAATCATCGACAGTGAAAAGGAAATCATCTGCACTAGCTCCCATTTGCTCAAGATTGCTAATCCATAAATAACCAACATCGCCAACACGCATATTCTCAAAAGTTGCATTTAAAATAGGAAGGATAGGAATTACGGTAACAGTAATACTATCAGTTAAATTTGCATCCATTTTTGAAGTCGCTGTTACAGTAGTTGTCCCTAATTGAATAGCTTCTAGTAAATAATTATTTATATTTAAAATACTTGAATCGCCAATCTTCCAAATAAAATCTTCTTTATTCGTATAATTTAAAATTTCTAATTTTACTTTTTGACCTAATTGAATCGTATTATTAGCCAAGTTAATCATTGGCTTTACTGGATATACGATTAAATCAATCGTTGTTTTTAAAGTCTTATCATCTTTTTTGGTAACAGTAATGCTAACATTACCTGGTGTTAACGCTGTTATTTGATAATTTTCATCTATCGAAATGACATTTTTATCACTTACCGACCATTCAAACAAACTATAATCAGAATAATTGATAATTGGAATGAAAAATGTTTGCCCAACCTTATAGTCAATCGCATTTGCTCGCAAAATAGGCGTTTGTCCTTTTACAACCACATCAATTGTTCCTACTATTTGATCATCATTCTTTGATGTTGCTGTAATCGTTGCCTTTCCTGCTTTAAGGGCAAATACCGCAGAACCAACAATCTCCAATATTGTTTCATCGCTAGAGGTATAGATAAACTCTTCTTTATAATTTTCAACACTTAAACTAAAGACATCATCGACTAAAACTTCTTCCCTCGATAATAAAATGATTGGTTTTTCTACAGTTACCTCGATTATTATATTAACAGCAACTTCTTCATCGCTTTTTAAAGCCACCGTTAGTTTTGTTTGTCCTCTAGCTACAGCGCTTAACGTCGTATCATTCAACGATAAAATACCATCGTCCTCCACAATAAAGTTAAAATCGTGAATATCGCTGAAGTAATTAGCAATCGTTAGTTCTACTGTTTCTTTTTCTACTAAACTTGTGGGGCAAACTACTTGTGGCAATACAATTACTTCCAAAGTTTCAAGACTATCTTTTATTGTAATACTCGTTCTTCCTGCTTCTAAAG
>JAAYBG010000076.1 GCA_012718985.1 Acholeplasmataceae bacterium | reverse complement strand
AACTTCTGTGTTTTGTCCGCTAGAAAGCACATAAAAATAAGGGTAAATTCCTTGTTTCTTCACTTCTTCAATCGCTTTGTTCTCTGAGCATTTCGCAAATAAATCCATTATTTCCTCCTTATTTTGTCTGTTTGAAAAATATTTTTTTCAATTACCAAGAATTATACTTTAATTATGATGAAAAGTCAATTCCAGGGGATTAAAAACGGATTTATCAATGCTATATTAAAAGTAATTAAAACACAAAAAATCTTTTCTCCTTTACAATCAAAAATTCAGGATATTATAAAAAGCCCTTCGCTTCATTGGCGAAGAGCTTTAAACTTATTTTCTGATATTTCACAAGTCAGTTTTAGTAACGCTTTTTCGTTTGTTGGTCAATCTGTCAAAGCAAACAACCGTGCCAGGCAAAACAAAGATGATGAGTAACATAGCGACAAGCGCACCGATTGACAAGGTGGTACATACTTCGGAAACCATTGGTGAAGTAGCAAATATTCCCAGTACGGCAAGTACCAGTACAAGAATAGAACCAGAGGTCATAATCGTATGGATTGAACCGATGTATGCTGCTTTCAAAGACTCGATTATGTCCATTGTTTTTCTGCTTTCTTTATAGAAATTACAGAAAACGATACCGTAATCAATGGTTGCTCCCATCAATATACTTTGCACTATCAGTAAAGCAAGATAATAAATTGAACCAGTATATGCACCAATAACCGATACGGTAATGAATACACCGCACTGTACAACAAGCGTTAAAAGAAGCGGCATAGTTGGATTGCGGAAGGCAATAAGGACAACAAGGAAGATCGAAACGGCTGTAATCAAAGTAATCATCAAATATTCTTTACCAAAACTTTCTTCCATTTCGCTAACCATGATGGAATTACCTACCAGGTAATACTCTTTAAGATTGTCTTCGCATAGTTCATTAATCTTTGTTACATGAGCTTTGGTTTCCGTTGACTCATCTATATAATCGGAAGTAATCACCAGTCTTGAATAAGTATCACTCTTCATCTGAACAATGGCCTCATTTAAATCCGCTTTATTGTTCCGAATATCCGCTCTGGTTTCCGCGTTAAAGTAAGTTGCAAAGCGTTCATCGTTCATCAATTCCTCGCTAAGGCATGTAAAGAACTGAGGAATAGTCATTTTTCTATCCGAATCAGCATCACTTACCCCTTGATAATAACAATACATAACCTCAATTTCGTTTCTGGATACCTCATCCATCAAGGAGGTAAGAAGTTCAAACATTTCACTGACTGTATATTCTTTTTCGGAAACAACCGCTTCAATCAGCGTGTGAACAAGTTTCAAATCATCCGCAGTTTTTTGATCAAAATATTCCGTAAATTCCTCGTTGCCAAGCACGTTGGTTACAGCAAAAGACACAAACACCTGTGGAGATAATTTCCAAGAAGCGTTGCCATTCTCATATATATAAAGAATATATAGTTGCTCTGCCTTTAGCACTTCCATTCCTAAAAAAGTAGCCATTTGAATAGATGTAAACTCCGTTTCATTTACAGAAGCGCTAATCATCGCGTATAAATACTGAAGCTGGGCAACTTGCTCAGCAGTGAAGCTTCCTGCATAAGCTTGGTTTGGAAGAACAGAATTTACAAGGAAGCCCAGAAAATCATCAAGAGCTATCGTCTTCACTGAAGATAGAACTAATCCGAACAACTGATATACCTGTGTTACTTCAATTCCAAATAAATTGGCAAGCGTTGTAGCATCCAAAGCTGTACCAGATACCGCAAGTTGTACGATTTGATTCAGTTGTTGCAGTTCTGTATTGGTAGGAGCGAGCTCTAAAGCTGCAACAAGGAAGTTCGGTAAAGTCATTATCTCAGCGGAGTTCATCATATAGATGCCCGCTACCTGATTTACATCCATTCCCGTAATCCCTGCCATGGTTCTCGCATCAAACTGCTGTCCCCTGACTGCAAAGTCGATTAATCTCTCCATTTGGCCAAACTGTGCCATTTGTTCACTAGAGATGTTTGCTTTCAAAAGTGTCATGAACTCTGCAAGCGGCATTTTCATCATCGCCGTTTCCTGATGGAAAGCAGGGTCGGCAGAAAAATACAGATAATACAATTGCGATACATTTTCCTGTCCCATTTTCAAGATTTGTGCCATCTGAAGAGAGGATAAACCTTGCTTAGACATGGCAATCTGAATAAGCGTATTCAGTTGTCCAAGTGAAGAAAGAGTGGCAGAATCAAGCATTGCACCGTAGGTTTCATCTTTTGCCACAGTGTTCAATACAAAATCTATAAAGGCTGGTAAAGTCATTTTACCGCTGTCTGCAACACCATTTTGAATCGTATAATAAAGATAAAGCTGCTCAACGCTTTCCTTTTCAATTCCAAAAAAGTCTGCCATTTCTTCGGTTGTTAACGCTGTGGTCAGTTTTTCCTTATCGGAGAACTTTTCAAAATATTCTATATTATCACGGATATTATTATCCACATAGGCATTCAGTGTTTCATTAGGAATGACTGAATCGACAATAAAATTCATAAATTCAACAACCGTTAGGGTAGGTAATTCACCATCAGCAGCAATAAAATAAATCATACTGACAATATTTTTATCTATTCGTTCTTTACCATCAAACTCGTTGATTGCTTCGCTCATTTCCTCAGCATCCATCGCCTTACCGAGTGTGTTAGAATATCCGAGAACACTTGAAACTCTGTTATCCTTTTCAAGTTCGGTAACAATACCATTTATATTTTTCTCATCCTCATTATTGTATACGATGACAATAGTATTATCTTTAGGAAAAACATCTACCAACTGGTCTTCACTATCTTCTGTAAAGGTGATTGTTACAGACCTCTGCAAAATAAAGGAACCCACTAAAAGAATCACAAAAATAATCGGCATGGCATGTCTTATCTTATAGCTGATTTTCGTAAGTAATCGCATAGAGATGTGAGGAGACCTTTTTCTTGTTTTTTCAAGCCATTTATCCATCGATAAAATCATAACTGGAAGAACAGTAAACACGCTAAGCATACTGATAAAGACACCTTTTGCAAGAACTATACCTAGTTCAGGACCAAGTTTGAAGCTTAAAAATACAAGTGCGAGTAATCCGACTACTGTTGTAAGAGAACTAGAAGCGATAGAGGAAATCGAACCGGCAAGCGCTGTTTTCATCGCTTCAAGTTTATTGCTTGACTTATCCTTTTCCTGGCGATAGCGATTCATCAAAATGATTGAATAATCCATCGACAATACAAGTTGAAGGATAGGTCCTACCGTTATAGTAAGTTCATCAGTATAAGGAAGAATTACATTTGTGCCAAAATTTATGATGATAGCGATACCAATCGTAACAAGGAACAAAATAGGGTCAAGCCATGAAGAGGACATGACGATAAGAATAATGAGGGCAAGACTCAATCCAAGGAGAATAATCCATATCGGAAGTTCTGTCAGAGGGATATCGTTGTTTTTATACACCATCGTATATTCAGGAAATCCCGTTTCAATCGCTTTTTCAATCGCCAATTCTTCATCGGTATTATAGCCAAAATCTGCATGAACAACAAAGAGTGTGTGATTTTCTTTATTGTATTTCTCACTATCCGCTTCGTAAATAACTTCACTGACATTGGGGATTGCTTCTAATCTAGCCTTTACATCGGCAATCTGCTCCGTTGTCAGGTCATCAAACATCACACGGATAGCTGCCGTATCTTTAGTTTCGGGAAAAGCGACTTCCATAATAGAAATACCCTGTTTCATATTGGAATCATTCGCCAAATACTTTGTTCGATCTTTGTTAATCGGAACTGTCGCAGCAAGAACACCGCATATAATTGTCACCACAAGCATAATTACAAGGGCAACAAAACGGTTTTTCACTAAAAAATTTGCAATTTTCTTCATTTTATACAACCTCTCTTGACATTTATCTAATTGTATTATAATATACAAGTGTTGATTATACAACCGACAGATTTTTAATTTTGGAATTATAATCAACATTCAAATGATAAATGTTGAGTTTCATAAAAAATTCACATATTAGGAGGTCATAATGAAAAAGAAAGAAGATCGCCGCGTTTTAATGACAAAACGGATGTTGAAGGATGCTTTAATCGAAATCCTGAAAAAAAAGGATATCTATCATATTTCCATTCGTGAACTTTGCGAGAGGGCAGATGTAAACCGCACCACATTTTATAAATACTATGGCAGTCAGTTTGACTTGCTTACCGATATGGAGAAAGATATTCTCGATTTTATTTCTAAAACCATTAAACATAATGAAACAGAGCCCGAGAAAATCATGTCCTCTATTTGTAATTATCTGGAGGAAAATCTTGAATTCGTCCGTCTGATTATCAATAACAATGTAGATCCGATGTTTGCACACAAACTATTGGCAATGGAAAGCATAAAAGAAAGTGCACTCAATCGTTTCTCCGCCAGCAAAAGCGAGGCAGAAGTTGAATATATCTACAACTTCTTAACCTATGGAGCATTCCATATGGTCTGCGCCTGGTTAAATAAGGAGAAACGAGAATCACCTAAAATGCTAGCAAAACTGATTGTTCAAATGATGTTAAGATAATCATCATCTATCCCCACATATTTTAAAAAATGACGATAAAGGAAAACAGAAAAACGTACAAAAAAAACGAGTAACACTAAAATGTTGCTCGTTTTTTTGAAAGGAGGTATGGTAAAAACTATCTCTTAAAACCTTTTCTATTTTCTTCATACCAAGGTAAGGTATCTTCTGCTTTGATTGGTCGAGAAAAATAAAATCCTTGGACAAAATCGCATTGATATTCTTTCACAATATCCGAAGCTTCTTTTTCTTCAATTCCCTCCACAAGGACTTTGTATCCTAATTCCTTGGCAAGGGAAATTGTCGATTTTACCACTCTTTGGATAGATTCATTAGTCGTAATGTCTTTTACAAAAGACTTATCGATTTTAATAGTGTTGATAGGAAAGCGACTCAAATAAGATAGCGAAGAATATCCTGTTCCAAAATCATCAATCGCAATCTTGATTCCTTCCTCAGTAAACTCTTTTAAAATAACTTTACTTTCTTCAGGATTGATCATAATCGCTGATTCAGTTATTTCAAATTCAAGAAGATTTTTATCGACTTTCGATTCATTGATTATCTTCATAGTCCGTGTTAAAAACTGTGGGTCAATTAGGTTTTTCGCAGAAATATTGATAGAAATTGTCGTTGGGATTCCTCGTTCGCAAAATTCTTTGATTTTTTTGATGGTAGTACTTAATACCCAATTAGTCAATTCATTAATTAATCTTGTTTGTTCAATTAAAGGAATGAAAACAATGGGACTAATTTCACCATAACGAGAATGATTCCAACGCATTAATGCTTCAAAACCAATTGGTTTCAGAGTCTCTAAATCAATTTTAGGTTGATACACCAAATATATCTCACCATTTTTCAAAGCCTGAGAGAAAGACATTAACACTTCATACTCAAATCGTTTCTTTTTCTTGCTGTTATCATAAATAACATAATTCAATTGTTGCAACTGCGATTGTCTGGCACAAATATCTGAATTTGTGAAGATAGACAGAGAATCAAAATCATAGTGATCGATTACTTCATAGATTCCTACAGAATATTCAACATACAAAGGAATTCCATTGATTTTCTTTTCTTTATTGATAATTTCAACGATTTTTTCTGCTTCTGCTTCAACATCTCTTGTTTCTTGAATTACCCAAAACTTATTACTATCCGCCTGGACAACAAGGAATTTATTGGAAAGTTCTTTTCGTAAATCATCATATAAAGTAAACAATAATTTATGATAAACAGCAGTTCCTAACACATCGATGATATTATTATGATTATTGATAAGAATGGTTATAATCGTTTTTTGATATAAATTTATCTTGTTTTGAAAAATTTTTAAATAATTGGTATTGGGAATATTTGTTTCTTGGTTATGCGATAATAATTGTTTGATGGTGACGATATTATTACGCAATTTTTTTGAGGTACAACCACCAATAAAAGCTACGACGACAAAAACCAACAAACGACACATCCAATTCAAAAATAATTGGGGTTCTCCAGTTTCAACATCAAGGGGCATAAGCGGTCCTAGTAAAATTCCACCGATAATTCCCACAAACAAACTAATCCATGGGCCAAATAATACTCCAGATATAATAATTGGAATATACATGATATGAGAATAAACGTATTTAACTCCCCCAGTATAATAAACCAGCAAATAAATTGCTGGCAAAGCAATTAAAACAAAAATGCCACCGATA
Organism: Acholeplasmataceae bacterium; assembly: GCA_012718985.1. Taxonomy (GTDB): domain Bacteria; phylum Bacillota_I; class Bacilli_A; order ML615J-28; family CAG-698; genus JAAYBG01. The sequence goes on along the minus strand of JAAYBG010000076.1, from coordinate 4,448 downwards.
ATTTGTGCTTTTTTAAAGTCGCTTTTTTCTTGTTTTAAAATTTCCATACCATTTACCTCAAAATCATGACAAGCTTTCTAAATCGAAATTCAATACTTTTTCAACAAATATTCTTGCAACCTGTGGATCAAATTGTTTCCCTGCACATTTCATAATTTCTTGGGCTGCTTCTTTTGGAGTCATCGATTCGCGATAAGGTCGCAATGAAGTCATTGCCTCATAGGAATCAATAACATGAACAATTCGTGATATCAGAGGAATATCCTTTCCCTTTAATCCTCTTGGATAACCCTTTCCATCCCATGCCTCATGATGATATAATACATAATCAGTTAATTGAGTATATTGGTCAGCAGATTTTAAGATTTGATAACCCTTTTCAGGATGTAATTTTACGATTTGAAATTCCTCGGTTGTTAATTTCCCTGGTTTATTGATAATGTCGGCGCCAATGAAAATTTTACCGATGTTGTGAAGATATCCTGTCTGCTCTAGTTCTAGAATTACATCTTCTTTTAAATTCATCGCAACACCTATTTTACGACATAAATCACTCACAATTTCACTATTTATTTTCAATTGAGCGTGTTGACTATGTAATACTTCCATAATTCTCTTCACTGCATCGTTTCTAAAACGCATGCTCTCGGTTAGTTTCAAGCGATACATTCTATTTTCAGCAATCTTCATCGCATCATGGATACTAACATAACCATTATTCTTTATTTCATAACCAACTGCTAAGGATAAAGGTAAGTGATTGATTTCATTTTTAGCGGCTTCCTTACGAATTTGATTGTATATCTCCGCCATTTTTTCCTTGCTTGTACGAGGGAAAATCATGGCAAATTCATCTCCACCAATTCTGGCGAGCACATCGTTTTTACCTGCTACATTTCTCAGTACTTGGCTCGCCGCTTGGAGAGCATTATCGCCACTATCATGACCGTAAATATCATTGAAAATCTTTAGTCCATTTAAATCTGCCATTAATACACCTAATGGATAATTCGCTTCCACATCTAATTTTTCCATTTCGCTTGAAAAATAATGACGATTATGTAGTCCTGTTAAGAAATCGTGTTTACTTAAATATTCAATTTCTTCCTGACCGTGTTTTCGTTCAGTAATATCACGACAAATACCCAGTACACCTACGATTGTTTTCTTATTATCTCCATAAAGAGGGGATAAGGTCATTTCATACCAAAGGCTTTGATTTCCTCTTTCCAGATTGAAGTCGTAAGAATAAGGAGATCCTCCCATAGCTCTTATAAATGCCAGATTCTGAATGGCAAAATTATCACGGAAAATAGCATCAATTTTTTTGCCCATGATTTGAGCTTTGCTATAACCTAGTTTGCTGAAACCATAACCAGAATAATAGGTAATTTTTTTATCTTTATCTAATTCAAAAATCATATCAACTGCAACATCAACAATTTGTGATAATCGTTGACTTTGAAGATTCAATTTATTGTGTAATAAAACTCTATCGGTAATATCTCTAAAAACTAGCACAACACCTATAATCCCTTTGTCTTCTGTTTTGATTGGAGTTGCACTGTTTTCTATGAAATATTCCTTCCCTGAACGCGATAATAAAATATCATCTCCATGAAGGGCTACCGATTTATTAGTCTTCAAAACTCTCATCACGATATTATCTTGTCTTTTTCGAGTTTCTATATTCATGATGTTAAATACTTTTTCAAATGAATATCCAATCGCTTCTTCTTTAGACCATCCTGTTAATTGCTCAGCAACAGTATTGAAAACGCGAATAATTCCTTTGGTGTCAGTTGCAATAACTCCATCACCAATGGATACCAAAGTTGCTTCTGTTTGCATTTTTTGGCTGAATAATTCTTTGGCGTCTTCAGCAATTTTTTCTTCCAATTTTCTTTGGTTGGTAACATCCGCAAAGCTGACAATAACTTTATCTATTTCATTGTTACTATTAAAAACAGGTGCGGCGTTACACTTCACCCAAAGGATTTCCTTTTCCCCTTTTTTGATTACACCAATCACATAATCTAACAATGGTTTTTTGGTTCTTGAAACAATTTTTATTGGAAACTGCTCAAATTTCATAGGAGTAATCCCATCTTCAAAAAAATAATCATAGCCTGGATGGTCTAAATTTGTTCCTATGATATGGTCTAATGGCTTCTTAAATAATCTGGTTGCTTCTACGTTATATAAAATTACATTGCCTTCTCCATTATAAACAATAATCCCGACTTGTAGATTATTAACTATAATTCTATTTTCTTCTTCACTTTTTACTAATGCTGCTTCCGCGTGTTTTCGTTTAGAAATGTCAGTTAATAACAAAGCAAGTCTGGTTGGATTTGGGGAGTAGGCGGTAATATTAAACCATTTTTTTAATCCTGGGTCATAGTTTTCAAAAGAGACAACTTGACTATCAATAATGGCAGTTTTATATTTTTCCAACCAATCTTTCCTTCCACCAGCAATTGCTTCAGAAAGAATCTTTCCTTCTAATTCTTGTTTCGTACGACTTGTAATCTTTTCATAGGCTCCATTAATATACTTAAAACGGCAGTCTATTGGTTTTCCCTCCTCATCATAAATAATATCATGAAGAACAAGTCCAAGGTTTAAATTATCAGCGACTATTTTTAATTGTTCGTCCCGCAACTCATACTTTTCAAAATCTAAAACTTCCTCTTCTGAATTGATTGGAATATCCTTACCATTCATCTCGATTCCCTCCTGTTTTGATTTTTACAATAAAATGAAAACGTACTACTATACGAGTATTATAACTCATTTTTCATTGTTTGTAAATTTTTTTTGAAAATTAAAAAAACTTTCTCGCTTGAATGCAACCTTTGTAACATATTTTTTTATTTTGGAATTAAAAAAGACCTTTCATGAGGCATGGGAAATGTTGACTTCTTAAGTAAATTATTGTAAAATGGAGCAACGAGCTTTTCATATTAATCAATGATATTGTTATAAAAGCTATTACACATAAAGGAGCAAGATATGAATTTTATCGAGTTTTTGTTGAATTCCTTTAAGGCGATTACATGGCAACAAATTGTCATGATGGCGGTAGGAATTTTACTTATTTATCTGGCAATTAAAAAGGAAATGGAACCATCGTTATTATTACCTATGGGGTTTGGTGCCATTTTAGTTAATTTACCTTTTTCTGGAGTATTAAACCAGACCTTGGGGAATAACATTGAAGCGGTTGGAGCTATCGAATGGTTGTTCGAAATTGGAATCGAAGCCTCTGAAATCTTTCCCCTACTTCTCTTCATTGGTATTGGAGCTATGATTGACTTCGGTCCATTATTATCCAACCCAAAGCTAATCTTCTTTGGTGCTGCAGCTCAATTTGGAATTTTCATTACAATTGTCGTTGCTGGCTTCTTCTTTGAGTTAAAAGATGCTGCATCTATTGGAATTATCGGTGCTGCTGATGGACCCACATCAATTTTAGTAGCCCAAATCTTAAATAGTAACTATCTTCCAGCGATCATGGTTGCAGCTTATTCTTACATGGCTTTAGTCCCTTCTATTCAACCGTTTGCGATTAAACTGGTAACAACCAAAGCAGAACGAAAAATCAGAATGCCTTACAATCCAAAGAATGTAACTCAATTGGCAAAAATTATTTTCCCAATTGCTGTTACCATCGTTGCTGGATTAATCGCTCCTGCTTCTTTAGCTTTAGTCGGTTTCTTAATGTTTGGAAATCTACTAAAAGAATGTGGCGTATTAAGAAGTTTAAGTGAAACAGCGAGCGGTACTCTTGTTAACTTAATCACTTTATTGTTAGGTATTACTATCTCATTTAAAATGACAGCGGAAGCTTTTGTTACATGGGAAACACTAGTTGTTATGGGCCTTGGATTATTCGCCTTTGTCTTTGACACCATTGGTGGTGTACTATTTGCGAAGTTCTTAAATCTATTCTCTAAGAACAAGATTAATCCGATGGTTGGAGCTGCTGGAATTTCTGCTTTCCCAATGTCAGCAAGAGTTGTTCAAAAAATGGGACTTGAAGCAGACCCAGAAAATCACTTATTAATGCATGCCGTTTCAGCAAACGTTGCTGGACAAATTGCTTCTGTATTGGCCGGTGGAATTATTCTTTCTATCGTTCCATATTTATTATAATAGGAGGTCCTCATGTACTTATTATTAGATACTAAAAACTTAATTGATACTCTTAATATTGCTTGGCAAGGAATGCTTACTATTTTCATTGGAATGGCTGTCATATATATCATTATTTTCATATTGACCCACCCAATAAAAAGAAAAAAGGAAGAATAAACATTTATATTAATTTAACATAACATAAATAAAAAACGCATGCTTTTATACTAGTTATCACTGCATGCGTTTTTATATGCTCAGGTATAGCAAAAATTTTATACTACTAAAATACTTTCATGTAAATCGTT
>JAAYBG010000075.1 GCA_012718985.1 Acholeplasmataceae bacterium | reverse complement strand
CTGTTCTTTCTAAATTCGTTTATGCATATTTAGGGAATTATCGCGATTTAAAAATCAATGGTCAAATAGTATCAGGTCCTAGTTATGTTTACCATCAAGATTATGCGGATATCACTTGGAAAGCGATGTCTTATGGAGGAAAAACAATAAACTATTTTGCAACTATCTCTTACGATATGGTTAATTTTGTTCCTGCTCGTAGTAATAGTTCTAATTACCTTACGAATATTGATGGCCTTGTTACTCAAAGAATTTATTTTAATAGTACGATTTCTAAAATATATGTTTTACTAGAAGCAACTGTTGACAATGCCTATGCACGTAGTGATATCATTGAAATTTATATGCGACCAGAATTATTATTAGCTGATGAAGTTGTAAAATATCTTATCAATGAACAAAAAGCGATGATTACGCAAATGGGAATCTTTAAATAAAAAGTGGATTTTTTAATCCACTTTATTTTTTGAAAAAATGATAAAGAAAATGATAGACACCATTATTCATCACATCTTCTGTTATAATGGTAGCTGTTTCTTTTAAATCGGGATGGGAATTCCCCATTGCAACAGCGATTCCTGCTGTTTGTAATAATTCAATATCATTATGACCATCTCCGATAGCGATAATTTTATGTTGGGGAATATCATAGTATTTTGCGATTAATTCTAACCCGAATCCTTTTGTCGCTTGGGGATTATAGATTTCTGAAATAACAAATTGCTCGTTGCTCCAAAAACGGATTTTTAAAATATCCCTGTAGTTATCTTCAATAAATTTTTGTAGCTTTGCTTCCGAACCTTTTTTGGAAATAAGAATAGCTCCATTGGAATCAGCAAAAAGAATATCTTTGATTTCACCAACATGTAAATTCCCCCCATCAAGATGAAGATAAGGTCTAATTACTTCCTCATCTTTCCATAAATAGATATCGTCTTCAATCTCACAAAATAGATTAATTAAAATATCTCTGTTTTGTTCGATAATATCGTACAATGATTCTTTTGGAATGGTAATCATATATTTAGGGAAAAGAGCATCATGGGGATTGTGGACTAAAGAGCCATTATAATTAATTAATGGAGTATTGAGTCCCAATAAGTCGTAATAATATTTACTGGAGCGGTAAGGACGTCCAGTGGCAATCACCACTTTGTGTTCATTCGCTAGTTCTTTTAGTAACGCAAAACTTTTTTTATCATAGTTATCAAATCCAGTGATAACCGTTCCGTCTAAATCGACGGCTATCAGATAGCCTTTTTTCATCATTTTCACCTAGCCTAGAATATCACAATTGGTGAAAAAACACAAGATGAAAACAGTTTAAGGAAATTAAGATTGCCTGTTCAGGCGTAAAAACGCTGTTTTTTATAGTGCTTTTGGTCTTATTCTTTTAAAATATAGACAAGTAAATAACAGTATGCTAGAATATGATTACGAAGGGAGTTTGAGTATAGGGATTAAACGAGCCAAACGATAGGATTTTCGAAGAAATCGATGAACAAAAAACAGCAAAATAGGGATCAATGAGATGAGAATATTGCGAGCAAACAAATAATTCAACGATAGGAGGAATTTTAATGAAAGAATTTATGGGGAAAAATTTTCTATTGGAAACTAACACGGCTATTTTGTTGTATGAAAAATTTGCGAAAAAAATGCCGATTTTCGATTATTATTGTCAGATAAACCCGCAAGAGATTTATGAAAATCGTAAGTTTGACAACCTTACAGAAGTTTGGTTAGCAGATGGTCCTTATGGAGACCACCATAAGTGGCGGATGATGAGAGCTCAGGGGATTGGTGAAGAATTTATTACTGGAGATGCCGCTTCAGAGGAAAAATTCATGAGATGGGCAGAAACAGTTCCTTATGCAATAGGAAATCCTTTATTTCACTTGACACATATGGAATTAGAGACTTTCTTTGGTATAAAGGAACTTCTTAATCCAGCAACGGCTAAGAAAATATATAGAAAAACAAAAAGTCAGTTATCACATCTACCGGTAAGAAAGATGATCGAAAAGAGTAATGTGAAAGTTCTATGTACTATTGATGATCCAATAGATGATTTAAAATGGCATCTTTTGTTGCAAGAAGAAAAGAAATTTAAAACTGTTGTTTTACCATCGTTTAAACCAGATAAAGCAATTGATATAGAGAAAGATTCATTTAGCGATTGGGTAAAAGAATTAGCGCTTG
>JAAYBG010000074.1 GCA_012718985.1 Acholeplasmataceae bacterium | reverse complement strand
TAAGCGGTTATAATTTACCAATGAACGGTTAATCTACCAGATGGTCAATCTTACATCATTTGCAATAAATTTATATGAATTTAAAATATCTATATAATATTAAAACAAAAAAGGTTCAATACTATTAGAGTATCAAACCTATTCATTCAATATGGTGCTGAAGGCGAGACTCGAACTCACGACTTGCGCATTACGAGTGCGCTACTCTACCAACTGAGTTACTTCAGCATTTACACATCAATATTTTACCACTTTATTACTTAAAAATAAAGATTTCTTTTAATAATTATCAAATGCATATCGTTTGACAAGCTTTATCTAATAAAGTAGAATTATCTTATCATAATGAAAGGATTTTTTATGAATATATATAATTAGGTGTTTAATATGGAAAGAAAATATAACTATGAAATTATGGATTTAATCCAATCGCGATGGTCACCAAGAGCATTTTCGGAAGAAAAACTATCCCGAGAAGAGATAATGCCTTTAATTGAAGCGGCTAGATTTGCACCTTCTTGCTTTAATGAGCAACCATGGCGCTTTATTATTGCCATTGATGAAGAAAACCTTGAAAAAATGCGTAACGTATTAATGCCCGGTAATCAAGTATGGGCAAATAAAGCTCCGGTTCTCTTGCTAATAGCTGCAAAGAAAACCTTTACTTATAATAATAAAGAAAACTTTTGGCACATGTTTGATACTGGAACAGCATGGGGATTTCTTTCTTTAGAAGCACAAAGAAGAGGGTTAATCACTCATGCCATGGGAGGTTTTGATATGGATCAAGCAAGATTAAGTTTCAATATTCCAGAAGATTATGAAATCATTACTATTGTAGCTGTTGGTAAATATGGGAATAAGGAAAATCTTGATCCTAAATTGCAAACTCGAGAACATCCTGATGGCAGAATGGAAACAGAAAAATTGATTCTAAAATAATTGAAAAGATACTAATTGATGTAAAATCGATTAGTATTTTTTTTGTATGAAAAAGGATACCGATTAATCAGTATCCTAGCAGATAATAATAAGATTTTTAAGCGAATAATGTTACTTTTCCATAAAGAATGATTGTAATTAAGTCTACGATCCACAGAATTGGAATCCCTAGAATAATCCAGATGATACCAGCAATAAGATGGCCCTTGCAAATACGATAGATACCATAAAATATTCCATCTAAGCCAGGAAGTGCTAAGATGATTTTCAATACTAATGGTAAATCATCAATAAACTTTACATAACTACACTTTTTCTTTGCCACTCTTTCAATCTCCTTTCACAATACTATTATACCATAATATTAAAGTAAAACAAATTTTTTGTTTTTTTAATTTTTACTTATGATTTAAAAATTGTATTTTACTTTTAAATCAAATTATAGTATAATATACATACGAATTAATACTTGATTGATAAATATTATTTATGAAGAGGAGAGAAATATGAAAATATTACCATTTGTGAAACCAAAAAGTGAAGTTGTATTTGTTTATGATGATGATACTGTAAAAGACGCTTTGGCTAAACTAGAAAAGCATCGATTTAGTTCTATTCCAATCTTAAATCGCGAAGGATACTATATAGGAACTCTTACTGAAGGAGACCTTCTTTGGGGAATAAAGGAAAGCAACAATTTCAATATTAACAAAGCTGATAGTTTATTGATATCAAGTTTTAGACGTCACCGAGATTACTTAACGATTAATATTGATGCCAACATGGATGAATTAATATCCAAAGCGATGAACGAAAATTTTGTTCCTGTTGTTGATTCCCATAATTTATTTATTGGAATCGTAACGAGAAAGAGCATTATTAATTACTTTCTTGAACATAATTTTATTGTGCTGTAAACAAAAAAGTACTTGTTATTTTGCAACAAGTACTTTTTTTAAAACAATAAAATTAACGAAGGATTGAAAAACTCTATAAACTATTTTTTGCTTTCTCGTTTAAAGCACATAAACCAATCTAAACAATATTGGTCTTCAGCTTTTGTTTCCATTCTTTCTTTTGCTGTTCCACAAGAACCAGCAGTAGGAATAATAACATCATCACCTGGACGCCAATCAGCAGGTGTTGCAACTCCGTCCTTATCTGCTTTTTGTAAAGCAAGAATAATCCGTTTAATTTCATCAAAATTTCTACCCGTCGATAATGGGTAATATAGAATTGTTCTGATTATACCTTTTGGATCAATAACAAATACCGCTCTAACCGCTTGTGTAGTCGATTGTCCAGGTTGAATCATTCCATACTTTTTAGAAACATCCATTTTAATATCTTCAATTAATGGAAAAGTAACTTCTAAATTTTTAAATCCTTTCCATTCTAATTCGTGAATCTTTCGTAACCATGCAATATGAGCATACAAAGAATCAACAGATAAACCCACTAATTGTGTGTTCAATGCTTCAAAATCATTCATCATCGAAGCAAATGTCATAAATTCAGTCGTACATACCGGCGTAAAATCCGCTGGATGAGAGAATAAAATTACCCACTTCCCCTTGTAATCTTCTGGAAATTTAATTTTGCCTTGTGTTGTAACTGCCTCAAAACTTGGAGCCTTTTCTCCTATCAATGGCATTGAATAAACTTTTTCTTCCATTTTAATTCACCCTTTCATTTATATTTTTTATCTAAAGCCCTAATAATTTTTTTAAGTCTTTTATCGGACGGTAGCCAATCGCTTGATTGACAATCTTTCCGTTTTTCATCACTACGATTGTTGGAATAGATGAAACTCCGAACTTCATTGCTAATTCTCTTTCTTCATCAACATTGACCTTCGCAATCTTGTAACCCTCAGGAACCTCTTCTGATAATTGTTGGATAACAGGGGTTAACATCTTACATGGTCCACACCATGAAGCCCAAAAATCAATCAATACCGTTTTGTCTGTTTTTAATACCTCATTTTCAAATGTTTTTTTCGTTAGATTTATTACTGACATAGATAGCCCTCCTTATTTACATATTCATTATACTCTTTATCAAGTTTTCATTCAGTGATATTGTCACATTAACTTTTGAAAGTCCCCCATCATTGACATAAATCAATTGTTAAAGTATAATAAACCCAGTCAAAATTAAAAATCTTCATTCGATAATAAGATAAAACAAAGATACTTTTTACTAAAAACCATTGATTTTCATCTTTAAATGATCAATGAATAATACACTCGCTTAATTGATATAAAAAATATCCTGACAATAATCAATTCAAACATTGGAGATAAATTATGGAAATAAATAAAATTCTAGCAAATAATTTTCTAATCTGGGATAAGTTAACCAGCGAAGAAAAAACAAAAATAACAAATGTTGCTGTTATTAAACGTTTTGTTGCTGGTGAAGCAATACATCATGGAAGTTATGATTGCTCTGGTCTAATCATATTAATCAGCGGTTCATTAAGAGCTTATATGATGAACGAAAGCGGAAAACAAATAACCCTGTATCGCTTATTTGAAAAAGATATCTGCCTTTTTTCAGCTTCTTGCATAATGAAAGATATCACATTCG
>JAAYBG010000136.1 GCA_012718985.1 Acholeplasmataceae bacterium | reverse complement strand
TCCCAGCCGACAAAGTCATGATATGGTCTGGAAGGATTTGCTGGAGCGATTACCTCTTCTTCATATACAATCGTCAATTCTTCAATAATAGAATCATCCCAATCGACAAAGGTAACTTGGTACTGATCGCGACTATAATCGGCAGTGAAGCTTCGATCGCTATAAACCTTGGTAACTTGAGGTATCCATCCCTTAAAAGTATGACCACGTACAACTGGTGCTTCGGGAAGGACCGGTAATGTTCCATAGTCTACTTCGCTTACCTTGATGGTGCTACCATCTACTTCATTGATGAAGGTGACGGTGAATTTTTGGATTTCATAAACAGCTGTGACGATAAGGTCTTCTTTTACCGCGGTAATGTCTTTATCCCAACCGATAAAATTATAACCTGTTTTTTTCGGAACAGCTGGGGCAACAGCATCTTGTAAGTACTCAACCTCTATTTCTGTAATCTTCGTTCCGTTTTCATCATTGAAAATGACTTTATAAAGATTAATTTCATAAATACCATAAACATCTAAATCGTATATTACATCAGTAAATGATGTTGACCAGCCGATAAACGTATGGCCTTCTTGATCCGGACTTGGAGCAGTTGCCGATTCATGGAAATTGATAGAATCAACCTTTAACACTTTATTATCTAAACCATAAAAAGTAACGGTAAATTGAGAATCACTATATTTTGCAGATACAGTTAAATCTGATTTTACAGCGCTAATATCGCGACTCCAACCGATGAAACTAGCACCTTGTTTTGCTGGTGCAGTCGGACCAACGGCAGCATTTCCGTAAGGAACTTTGACCGTCGTTAATAGCTTTCCCTCTTCATCCAGAAAAGTAACGGTAAACTCTTGCATTCCAAAATCAACACCATCGCTAAGCGTGTTCGTTCTTGACATGACCTTCATACCATAAACATAAGGTTTATCTTCAACATTCGTATCGGTAAATTCAATTTTTCCCGCTGTAGCATTTGAACCTAGTAATTTAAATACTTGCTCTGTGGAGAAATCCATTGCTGTTTCGCCCCGATAAAGAACATAACTTTTTGCGTCATCGACCGCATCAAAAGTAATCTTATTTCCTTCAACGGTCTTTACTACTTCTAAATGACTGACATCTGGTAATTTAATCGCCGGCATCGAAATAATCTCCGGAAGAATTGCTGGGTTGGTAAACATTTCTTCCTTAATCAATTTCATTCCCCGACCATATAGGCTTGATTGATCTCCTAAATAGCTTTTTTTCAAATAAGTATAATTATAAAATACAGTTCCTTGAACAGCTTTTAGTCTGGTAGAGTAAAGAATTTGATTATAGGCTTCTTTGTAATCTTTTCCCCAGGAATAATTCATTCCCGGAGTTTCTGACATATAAATTCCCATGCCAGAATAAAGAATTACTTTTTTATTTTTAACTACTTTGGCCCACCAATCACATAAATCAGCAAAGGCGGCAGTAGTATGAGTAAATCCCCAATACATTTGCGGAAGAATATAATCAATCCATTCTTCATTTACCCATTTTAAAGTGTCAGAGAATAAATAACTACCATAATGTTCAAATGTTGTTCTGGTATTTGAACCATTAGTAATAGCATTACCATTAATATCGTAGTTAACTTTTCCATCGCCGCTACGCCAAACACCAGAAGGTGAAATTCCTAGTTGTACATGTCTACCAGTTGACTCATTATACATTTTCATGGTTCTATGTAATTCTTCAATAAATAAATCAACCTGTTCTCGACGCCAATTCGCTTTATCAATTCCACTATCAGCACTATAGTTATCCGGTTTATATTTTA
>JAAYBG010000073.1 GCA_012718985.1 Acholeplasmataceae bacterium | reverse complement strand
TGTTTCTATCAGCGAGGGGAAGTATCATCAAATTAAAAAAATGTGCTTAAAAGTGGGAAAGGAAGTAACCTATTTAAAACGCATCGCCATCGGGAAATTGCAATTGGATGAAAAACTTCCAGTTGGTAGTTACCGTCTATTAACAGATGAGGAAATTGAGATATTAAAATCAAATGAATAAAATTCTTTTGTTTGTTACTAGTTTCTAAGGAAAAGAGAATTTTGATTTGTAATAGAAGTATTGTGCAGAAAAATATTTTTTTCATTTTTTAAGCAAAAATAGATTTGGGGAGCGTGTAGTAGATATGGATAAGTCAAGTTATAAAAGGACATTTTTGTAGAGCAAAGTTTTTCTTTATATCGAAGAATTTTTATTAGAGTTGTTATGTTTGGGTTTTTAATTTTTGTTTCTTAGATTAATAGACAATTGGTTTTTTTGACCTTTGATGTGTTATAATAGGACTATAAAATATAAGGAGGCTATATGATTACAATTGCAATTTTAGGTATGGGAGCAAGAGGATATACTTATGCTCAAGCGATAGGGGAACTTGAAGATGTAAAAGTTACTCATGTATGTGAAGTAAATCCAATAAAAAAAGAATTTGTAAAACAGATGTTTAAAATAGAAGAAAACAACTACTATATGTCAGATGATGAATTTTTGAGTAAAGGAAAACTTGCGGATATTTTAATCATCTCAACAATGGACCAATGGCATTATAAACATGCGATGAAAGCATTGGATTTAGGTTATGATATTTTATTAGAAAAACCAATTGCCTCAACAGAAAAACAATGTCAAGAAATTGCCGACAAAGCAAAAAAATTGAATCGTAAAGTAGTAATTTGCCATGTTTTACGATACACTCCTTTTTATAATAAACTAAAAGAAATTGTTGATAGTAATCTTATCGGAAAAGTAAGGTCGATTACTCAAACTGAAAACATTGGTTATTATCACTATGCTCATAGTTATGTTAGAGGTAATTGGCATCGTGGAGATATAACCTCACCATTGGTAGTTGCAAAGAGCTGCCATGATTTCGATATCATTAAATGGTTGATAGGCTCTAATTGTACAACTGTTTCTTCTTTTGGAAGTCTTGAATACTTTAAAAAAGAAAATGCCCCCTTAGGAAGTGCAAAGAATTGCTACCAATGCAAGATTGATTGTGCGTATAATGCACTTGACTTTTACAAAAAAAATCCAAGGTGGTTTATGATTTTTTCTCTTGACCCGGATGTTGAAAAAGTATTGAGTAATCCTGAACATCCTTATGGAAGATGCGTTTATCAATGTGATAATAATGTTCCTGATAATCAAGTTGTTAATATGTTATTTGCTAATAATGCTGTAGCACAGTTAAATATCACTGCATTTTCTAATGAAATTCATCGTAATATAAAAATACATGGAACAAAGGGAGAAATAGAAGGTGATCTTGAAGCGATGATAATAACAGTAAAAGTATTCGGTGGTAAAATAGAAACATTTGATGTCAGAAATATTGCGAGTGATTTTTCTGGACATTCAGGTGGAGATAAACGAATGATTAAAGATTTAATTAATAGTGTTAAAAATAAGAATGACAAAGTAACATTAACGGATATTGATGAAGCTTTAGAAAGTCATAAGATGGCATTTAAAGCAGAAGAGTCGAGATTATCTGGAGGACAACCAAAAACAATCTAAGTTTGTAGATGTTAAGCAAAAATACTTGACAACGATTATTTGTTGTGCTATACTCATCAAGGAGTAAAAACAAGGAGGTATTATTTATGGCTGTAAAGTTAAGATTACAAAGATTCGGGGCAAAAAAGAGACCATATTATCGTGTTGTTGCAACGGATAGTACTAGTCCTAGAGATGGACGTTTTATTGAAATAATCGGTACATATCATCCAATTGAAAAAAATGATGTAATTAAAATCGACGAACAAAAAGCTCTAGAATGGTTGGCAAAAGGAGCACAACCTACTGATACGGTAAAATCTTTATTCAGAAAATTAGGAATAAACGAAAAATTTATTAATAGCAAAAAGTAGGAAAAAACATGCAAGAAATTAATTATGAAAAGTTTTTGTGTGATCTAATTAAACCGTTGGTATTATTCCCTGATGAAGTAGCGGTTAAGATTTTGTCAGAAGAAGACAACACAATTATGGTCCAAATCATCGTGAATCCTGATGATATAGGACGAATAATTGGTAAAAAAGGAAGGGTTATTAATTCGATTAGAACAATAGCCTATGCTTCTGCATCAAGATTCGGGAAAAAAATAGAGATTTCTGTCGATTCATTTTAATACATTTAAAAGCAATATCTAAAAAAAGAAAGCTGGAAATAGCTTTCTTTTTATTTAATCAGGTTTTTGTTTGATAAAATTTTTTATTTTTTCAAAGGTTTCATCACTAATTACATGTTCTATTTTACAACAATCTAGTTCTGCAGTTTCAGGAGAAACGCCTAGTTTTATCAGAAACATCTTTATTTTATTGTGTCGATTTAGAATTTCATTAGCCTGAAGGCGCCCCGCTTTTGTTAATAAAATAGCACCATAATTTTCTTTTTCTATCAAACCAGCCGCTTTTAAAGCGTTCATTGCTTTTGTAACGCCAGGGCGTGAAACATTCAAAAGTCGGGCTATTTCGCTTGTCCTTACAATACCTTTGCTTTTTTCAAGCATCAATATAGCTTCTAAGTAATCTTCTTTTGCTTTAGTGAGTTCTTTCATAGATGTGTTCTCCTAGAATAATTATATCAAAAAAAATTAAAAAAAACAAAAAAGAAGCTTTTTTATTTGAAAACGATTTTAATAAAGCATTTTATCGTTTTTTAACTTGACAAATAAATAAGATATGATACAATGTTAACCAAGGTTAACTTGAGGTGATTTTATGAATAAGAAAAAACTAAGTGTTGGCAGCGAAGGTCATTTAAATGATTTGGTTATTGGTCAAAAGGCAGTTGTGTTGGCGCTTCATAATGATAATAAAGCGTTGAGAAGAAGATTACTTGATATGGGAATTACCAAAGGAGTTATTATTGAGGTAAAGAAAAAAGCACCAATGGGAGATCCTGTTGATATTTATTTAAGAGGATATGAATTATGCATTCGTGAAAGTGAAACAAAAAATATTGATATTAGAGTGGTGGAATAAATGAAAATAGCACTAGTTGGAAATCAAAACAGCGGAAAAACAACATTATTTAATCTTTTAACCGGTTTGAATCAAAAGATAGGAAATTGGCCAGGAGTTACTATTGAAAGAAAAATAGGAAGGATTCGCAAAACAAATTATGAATTGATTGATTTGCCTGGAATTTATTCTTTAAGTCCGTACACTCTTGAAGAAGAAATTTCCCGTAAATATATTTTTGAAGAAAAACCTGATTTAATTATTAACATTATTGATGCTACCTCATTAGAAAGAAGTCTTTATCTGACAACACAATTATTAGAATTAGATAGTAAAGTGATAATTGCTTTAAATATGGCTGATATCGTTGAACGAAAAGGAATATATATCGATATCAACAAACTGTCAAAGTTATTAAACACAACAGTAATCGAGATTTCAGCCCTTAAGAACACGGGAATTGAGCACTTGATTTCACATATTCGTCGTAACGAAATTTTAGAAAATATTCACAATAAAATATATTCTCCCTTTATTGAAGAAATAATCGAAGATGTGAAAATAGATGTTGATCATAGCAGATTTGTTACGATTAAGGCTCTGGAAGAAGATGAAATGTTTTCCAAGTATCAAAATGAGAAAATACAACAGAAAATTAAAGAAGTGAAAGAGCATTATAACAGCGATGTTGAGGAAGTCATTGCCAATCAACGTTATAATTACATTGAAGATTTAAAAGAAAAAGTGCTTGTTACAAAAGCAGTAAAAAAATCAACAACAGATAAGCTAGATAAAATTTTCTTAAATAAATGGTTGGCTATACCTATTTTTGCCGTTATTATGGCAATGATATATATACTGTCTGTTGGAGTTGTAGGAAGTTTTACTGTTGATTTTGTTGATGCAAGGATTGGGCAATTTGGCGAATGGCTCAGTGGAAGGCTGGAAGCGTTAAATACTTCAGCGTGGTTAATCAGTTTAATAATTGATGGAATTGTCGCTGGTGTAGGAGCGATTTTAAACTTCATTCCTCAATTAATCATTCTTTTTCTATTGATTTCTATTTTAGAAGTGACAGGTTACATGGCAAGAATTTCCTTTTTTCTTGACAAATTGTTTAGAAAAATTGGTTTAAGTGGAAAATCATTGATACCTTTTATTGTAGGGTCAGGATGTAGTGTGCCAGGAATCATGGCGTGTAGGACGATAGAAAACGAAGAGGAACGAAAAATGACTATCTTCTTAACTCCATTTATTCCTTGTAGTGCAAAATTACCTATTATTATAGTTTTTTCTAGTTTCTTTTTTGAAAAGAATCAAGGACTTATAGCAGCATCATTATATTTTCTTTCTATCATTGTTATCATCATCAGCGCACTCATCTTTAAAAAAATATTGTTTAAGGGAAAAACATCAGTCTATATATCGGAACTCCCTGAATATAAACTACCTGATGTAAAGTATGTATTGCGGGATGTATTTGATAAAACTTGGTCATTTATAAAAAGAGCAGGAAGCATTATTCTTATATGTTCAATCATAGTATGGTTTATGTTAAGTTTTTCTTGGAAGTTAGAATATGGAGTTGATGTAGAGAAAAGTATATTAGCAGGGATAGGAAATTCTTTAGCTTGGATTTTTTATCCGATTATCGGCGAATATAGTTGGGCAGCTACAGTTTCAGCAATCCAAGGTTTAGTTGCCAAAGAGCAAGTAGTTTCTTCCATGGCAATAATCGCCGGTTTTGGAGAAGACCTTGCTGAAACTTCATTAATTTTTGGAAGTAGTATTTTTGCTTTCTTCACCCCGTTAAGTGCATATTCTTTTATGATGTTTAATTTATTTAGTGCGCCATGTTTTGGGGCAATTGGAGCTATGCGCCGAGAACTAGGAAGCGTAAAACAGATGTTGAAAGCGGTAAGTTTTCAAACAGGCTTAGCTTGGGTTTTTTCAACATTAGTATTTACCATAGGAACTTTGATGATGAGGATCTTTTTATGACGACAATGGATATTATCATTATAATAGGAATTGCAATTTTGGTGAGTCTGGTTGTATATTTTAATTTTATCAAAAACAAGAATACTCCTTGCCATGGATGTTCAAAAGCAAGAACATGTCATTTAACCTGTGATGAAATAAAAAAGCAACTCCGAGAGGAATATGAAAAATAGAAATTATTACATCTTTAGTAGGGGAAAAAACATTGTCTGTGAGTAAAAAAAGATATATAATATGCACATATGAACAAATATTCATATGTGTTTTTTGTTTGAGGGGTGGATTATGGAATATTTAGACAAATGCGTAAATATATTCAAGTCTTTGGGAGATGAAACACGATTAAAAATTATTGCTGAAATATTTGATGAAAGCAAATCCGTTTCAACAATTGCGAAAAATGTAAATTTAACGCAATCTGCTGTATCTCATCAACTAAAGCTTTTAAAAATGAATGATATTATCAAGAATGAAAGAAAAGGAAAAGCCGTGTACTATAGTCTTAGCGATGACCATGTTCGGACTATTCTAGAACAAGTATTTAAACACGTTGCCCATCGATAGTTATGAAAAATTTTGTCCGTCAATTTAAAATTGAAAATGCTAGCGGTAATATGCTTGTTAAGGCTGAAATTCTTTTAGAAAAGCTGATCGGTAAAGGAAACTTTTCCCTTAACAAAGAAAAATTGTTATTGACAACTACATTTAAAAATGATTTTGAAATAGATACTAAAATAGCTGAGATTATTGATTTAATTAAGAGTATTGATGAAGATATTGAGATAACAGAACGAGAAATAAAACCATGTTATCGAAAAGTTTTAATTCTGGAAAATCTCGATTGTGCCAATTGTGCAGCAAAAATTGAAAGAATTGCCAAGAGACAATTCGATCACGAATTTGTCGTTGTTGATTTCGCTACAAAGAAATTTATTATTGAAACAACAGATGAAGAATTGTTAAATCAATTGGCAAAAAGAGTTCAAGAAATTGCGACGTCTGTTGACAGCGAAATAAATGTAACTGAAAATACAAAGAAACAATTTGGCGATATAGATACACAAGTTAAAATAGATAGAAAAAGGCGCAATGAGTTCATTATCGGATTCAGCATATTTATGATTGGATTTATCTTAAAAACAATTTTAAATAGGATAGGTTATAAAAATGAACTTGTAAAAATATTAATTATTTATACATTATATATTCCTGCTTACATTTTATTGGCAAAAGATGTTTTATATGGTGCTTTTAAGAACATCGCTTCTGGTCGAGTTTTTGATGAAAAGTTTTTGATGTCACTAGCAACTATAGTAGCTTTAAGTATTAAATATTATGATGAAGCTTTATTTGTTATTATCTTTTACAAATTAGGAGAACTGTTCCAACAGTATGCTGTTAATTATTCTCGTAAATCGATTGCAGCATTAATGAATTTTCAACCACAAAAAGCAAATATTGAAATTAATGGGGAAGTAATAGAAGTTGATCCTAATGAAGTTGTGCTTGGTGATGTATTGTTAGTAAATCCAGGAGAAAGAATTGCTCTCGATGGAGAAGTAATAGCGGGAAACGCTTCTTTAGATGTTTCAGCATTAACAGGAGAAAGCATTGAAAAAAATGTCACTGTAGGTGATGAAGTATTATCAGGAGCAATTTGTAACGATGGTAATTTACGCGTAAAAGTGAAACGAATTTATGAAGATTCCATGGTTTCTAAAATTTTACATATGGTTGAAAATGCCAGCACATTAAAATCGAAATCAGAAGCATTTATTTCTAAGTTTGCGAGAGTGTATACTCCTATTGTAGTAATTTTGGCGGTTTTAATTGCTGTGTTTATTCCTTTTATTAGCCCAAAATACGATATAGCATGGGAAAATGGTTTTAAAGATTCCATTCGAGTGGCGATGATTTTTTTAGTAGTATCTTGTCCTTGTGCTTTGGTAATTTCTATTCCATTGGGTTTTTTTGGTGGGATTGGTGGTGCAAGCAAGCACGGTATTCTCATCAAAGGGAGCAATTATCTAGAAGCGTTAAATGGAGTAAAAACCTTTGTTTTTGATAAGACGGGAACAATAACTCAAGGTAACTTTAGAGTTAAAAAAATTGTTTCTTTTGGTAAATATACGGAAGAAGAACTTTTGTATTATGCCGCTCATGTTGAGGTAGGCAGTAATCATCCAATTGCAAAAGCGATTCTATCTCGTTATGAAGGAATTATCGATTCATCAAAGGTGATTTCAATTAATCCAGTTTCCAATCGAGGAGTTAGTGCGGTTGTTGATCAAGTAAATGTTGATGTAGGTCGTGTTGATTACTTAAAACAACTTAAGGTACGAGTTAGAGATTCCGCACGAAAATTACCTAATTTATTTGTCGCTATTAATGGTAGAGCAGAAGGATATTTTGTTATTGAAGATACAATCAAGGATAAGGCAAAAGAAACTATCGATGAACTAAAAAATATGGGAATTACTAATAATATTATTTTGACAGGCGATAGTGAAAAAATAACTACAAAAGTGGCCTCAAAATTAAATATCACCGAATATTACTATGAAATGAATCCAATCGAGAAAGTACAAAAAATCGAAGAGATAAAAAAACGCAATCCTAAACAAAAAGTTGCTTTCGTAGGAGATGGGGTCAATGATGCACCTGTATTAAGTAGTGCTGATATTGGAATCGCTATGGGTGCTTTGGGTAGTGATGCAGCAATTGAAGTTGCAGATATTGTCTTAATGACTGATGAATTATCAAAACTTCCTATAGCATTAAAAATAGCCAGAAAAACAAGAAGAATCATCATTCAAAACATTGTTTTAGCACTTGCTGTCAAACTGGTTGTATTGATTATTGCCCCACTAAACATAGCTGGAATTAATCAATTTTTGATTTATGAAGCGATATTTGCTGATGTTGGTGTGTCACTAATTGCAATATTAAACTCATTGAGAGCGATGAATGTGAGGTAACTATGGAATATTATTTAGTAGGTACAATAGTAGCAACGCATGGAATTAAGGGTGAACTGAAAGTAAAAATAGAAACGAGTTTTCTTGAAGAGAGATTTAAAAAAGGGAATAAATTATATCTTAAAAATAATCAATCCTATCAAGAAATTATCATCAGTAGTTACAGAATGCATAAACAAATGGCTTTGATTACTATCAATCATTTGGAAAATATTAATGATGTTTTAGAATATGTTGGAAAAGATATTTATGTGGATAGTTTATCGCGAGAAAACCTGCAAGAAAATGATTTTTACTATAGTGAAATTATCGGGTTAATGGTTTTTGATGAAGAACATAATCTATTGGGCAAGGTTAGTGATATCATGGAAGTTCCTCAAGGAGAAATACTCGTCATTACCAAACAAGATGGAAAAGAAGCTCTGGTTCCCTTCGTAGGGGAATATGTAAAGAAAATTGATCTTAAAAAGGGATTGATAGAAATCAGTCCAATTGAGGGATTATTATGATAATCGACATTTTAACACTATTTCCTAAAATGTTTGAGGGAATAATAAACTCTTCTATTATCAAAAGAGCAATTGAAAAGCAAGTAATAACCATCAATATTCATGATTTTCGCCAATATTCTGAAAAGAAAAATTGGCAGGTGGATGACTACTCTTATGGTGGTGGTGCAGGAATGATTATTGGAGTACAACCAATTGTTGATTGTTTAAGATCAATACCTAATTTTTCCGAGGCAAAAAAAATAATCACCACCCCTTGTGGATTGCCTTATTCGCAAGAGAAAGCTATTTCTTATGCAAATGAAAAACATCTGATTATTGTTTGTGGTCATTATGAAGGAATTGATAATCGCATCACCCATTACATCGATGAAGAAGTTTCTATTGGTGATTTTATCTTAACGGGAGGTGAAATAGCTGCCCTAGCAATCGTTGATAGTGTGGTAAGGTTAATCCCTCAAGTATTGGGAAATGAAGAATCGATAGAAGTAGAAAGTTTTGATAATGATTTATTAGAGTTCCCTCAATATACCAGACCAGTTGATTTTGAAGGACATGTCGTTCCTGAAGTTTTATTATCGGGAAATCATGAAAATATCAGGCAATGGCGTCGTTTCAAATCGCTAGAAAATACGTTTAAAAACAGACCAGATTTATTAGCAAAAGCAAAGCTAACAAAAGAAGATAAAAAATTCTTGGAAATGATTGAGAAAAATGAAGACTTTAAGGTTAATAATTAGTGTATTGTTATTTGCTGTAGTATTTTTTCTGGGATGCCGTAAAGAGAATATCAATGCGATAACTGATTTTGAAGAATTGGATAGATTGATTGCAAATGAAGAGATATTAAAATATGATATGAGATTGTATGAAGAATGTAGCGAAGGACATATTGCCAATTTTATGTGCTTTGGTCCAGATATTGTAGAAGACTATCAAGTGAAAATTGAGAAATTGGTTAAGAGTATTTTATTGTCTTATCCAAACAAAACAAAAAAAATTGTTGTGATAACGGATGATGATGATTATGCTTTGCTGATGTTACAAGCATTAGAGAAAGAAGGTTATACCGCTCTTTATTATTACAAAGGAGGGTATCATCAATATGTTAACGATAAACAAGGAGATTTCGTTCCTGAAAAAGGATGCAATTGTGAATAGATGTAGATACCTAGTGTAAATTCATCATAAAAAAACTTGCTTTTTTTGAATAAGTCATATATAATATACAAGGTTAATATATTTAACTAGTCACGATGCTCCGCTACTATGACAAAGGAAGATAGGAATGAGCATTGGTAGAAGGAGCGTGAAAACAAATGAGTCAACAATTGCTTGATGCTATTACTAAAGAGTATTTGAAAAAGGATATTCCTGATTTTCGTCCAGGTGATAATGTAAAAGTACACATTAAAATTACTGAGGGAAATCGTGAACGTGTCCAAATATTTGAAGGATTAGTGATTAAAAGACGTGGTGGAGGAGTTAGCGAAACCTTTACAGTTCGTAAAAACTCTTATGGTGTAGGTGTTGAAAAAACATTCCCTATCCATACTCCAACAGTGAACAAAATCGAAGTTGTTCGTCGTGGTAAAGTTAGAAGAGCGAAACTTAATTACATTCGTACTTTATCTGCTAAGGCTGCTCGTATTAAAGAGCGTTTATAGGCTGTTAAGAAATGAAGGTGTCGGTGCAAACGGCACCTTTTTAATTTTGTAGATTTTTATTCTGAATTCAAGGTAGTAATATTACCACAATTAATTTCTCTATAAATGAATAAACAATGTTTCTCAAGGAGTTAAGCAATTTTAGCTACAGAAATGCCCTTTTGAAATATTTTCATGAAAAACTTGCAAAAATAATATGTTTATGTTAAAATATGCTAGTAGAAGGTAGGAGGAAGAATCATGAACCAAAGCAAAATATATGATATAGCAGGTGCTGCGGGGGTAAGTTTAGCTACAGTTTCTCGTGTTTTAAATCATCCCGAAAAGGTAAAAGAATCAACAAGAAATAAGGTTTTGCGAATCATAAAAGAAAAGGGATATAAACCAAATGCAAATGCTCGTGGTTTAGCAAGCCGCCGTTCTACAACCGTTGCTGTTGTTATTCCTGAATTATCGCGAGCTAGTGTTGCGGAAATGATTCAAGGAATTGATGAAGTTGCAAAAAAAATGGGATATACTATCCGTTTGTTCATCAACAAAGATCAAGAGAAAGAACGAGATTTCTGGGGAGAAGTAATTGCTTCAAGTGTTGATGGAATTTTATTCATGAATGATGAAATGACCAAAGAAGCTTATCAACAAATTGAGCACACTCCTGTTCCAGTTGTATTTGTTAACTCTTTATCACAAAAAGATACTATCGGTAGTGTATGTGTTGACTATGAACAATGTGCTTATGATATCACGAAAATAATGATTGCTCGCGGAAACAAAAAAATTGTTTTTGTTGGAACTGAACACAAATATACTCTAAATGAAATGAAGCAAAAAGGTTACGTAAGAGCAATGCAAGAAGCAGGTCTGCCTGTTGATATCATTTATTCTAGTGGAGATATCTCTAAGAATGAAGTTTTCTTCAATAACGAACTGGAAAAAAGAATTCCCGATGTTGCTTTAGTAGTTAGAGATTCAATGGCGATTTCCTTTATGAATGTTGCTACAAGAAAAGGGATAAAAGTCCCAGAGCAATTCCAAATAATTGGTATGCAAAATACAAGATATGCAATACTATCTAATCCAAAATTGACTTGTACTGAAATTCCAATTTATGAAATGGGAAATAGAGCTATGAGCTACTTGACAGAATTAATGAGAAACGAAGAAAGCAAGGGTCAAAAAATATTATTACCATATAGTATTGTTTGGCGTGAATCAACTAAATAAAAGCGAAGATTAAGAATTAGTATAGATTAGATTTGAAATATAGAGACTTATTTTGATGGTGGAATAATAAGCAAAAATAGTCTAGAAATACATCTTAGGAGCTTTCCAATCAATGAGTGTTTAGCTGTGTCTAAAAACTGAGGTGGTACCGCTTAATGAATAAAATTAAGTCCTTAGATTATTCTAGGGGCTTTTTATATAAAAAATTAGAAAGGAAAAAACATTTTTTAGTGAGGATAAAGATATGAATTTATTACAAGATTTAAAATGGAGAGGATTAATATACGATGTCATTGATGAAGAAGCCTTAGACAAGAGACTTCAAGAAGGACCGATTTCGCTATATTGTGGTTTTGATCCAACAGCAGATAGTTTACATATTGGGTCATTACTACCAATAGTTACATTAATGAGGTTTCATAAAGCGGGTCATCATGTCATTGTCTTAACTGGGGGGGGTACCGGTTTAATTGGTGATCCGACAGGAAAGAAAAATGAACGAGCGCTGAACCCGGTTGAAACTGTATTGGCATGGGGAGAATTGTTTAAATCGCAATTTTCTCGCTTTATTAAATTCGACAACAAAACCGCTTTTTGTGTCGATAATTATGATTGGTTATCTAAGATGTCAGCAATAGAATTATGGCGTGAATACGGAAGACATTTTAATATCAATCAAATGTTGGCAAAAGAATCTGTCAAGTCTCGACTTGATTCTGGATTAACCTATTTAGAGTTTTCTTATATGATTATGCAAGCAATTGATTTCTTAAAAATGCATCAAGATCCAATTTTAAAATGCGATATGCAAATTGGAGGTCAAGATCAATGGGGTAATATTACAGCTGGGTTTGATTTAATTAGAAAAGTTGAAGGAAACGAAGCGAAAGTTTATTGCTTGACAATACCACTAATAGTTAAGTCTGATGGAACAAAGTTTGGTAAAACAGAGAGTGGTGCTGTCTGGTTAGATGAAAAAAAGACAACACCTTATGAAATGTATCAATATTTTATCAATACTGCTGATGCAGATGTTATTAAATATATTAAATATTACACTTTCTTATCTAGAGAAGAAATCGAAGAGCTTGAAAAGAAGGTTCTTACAGAACCACATCTTCGGGAAGCGCAAAAAGTTTTATCTAAAGAAATTGTGACGATGGTTCATGGAGCAAAGGCATATGAACAAGCAGTTCATATTTCTGAAGTATTGTTCAGTGGGAAAGTAAAGGAATTAAATGCTGAAGAAATTGAAGAAGGCTTTAAAGGTGTTCCAACGAGCGAGATTAACAAACCAACCAATATCGTTGATTGTTTAGTGGAAATTAAAGCAGCATCTTCTAAAAGAGAAGCGCGAACCTTTCTTGAAAATGGAGCAATCAGTATCAATGGAGAAATTATAAAAGATATGAATTTTGTTATCTCTTCAGAAGGAGCTATTGAAAATAGATTTACCATAGTTCGCCGTGGCAAAAAGAATTATTACTTAATTAGACATTAAAAAGACACCCTTTAGGGTGTTTTTTACTTAGGGGTTTAGTAACAGTATAGACAAAAAAAGAGCGCTAATTTGATTAACGCTCAAAAGTATGCTTTTTTGTTATCTACCTAAACCTATTTTTTTAAATATTTTATCGATTTTTCGGTTAGCTATTAAGTTAGCTCGTTCTTTACCTTGGTTGAGAATGCTTTCAAGTTCTTGAGAGTTAATAATTCGGTTGAAGTTTTCTTGTACTTTACCAACTTCACAAGCCACAATTTCCGCCAAATCTTTCTTAAAATCGCCATAACCTTTACCAACATATTTTGCTTCAATCTCAGCAAATGATAGTTCGGTAATTGTTGAATAAATCGTCATCAGATTGGAAATACCTGGTTTCTTTTCTTTATCATAACGAACACATGTTTCTAAATCAGTGACAGCACTTTTTATCTTCTTTTTGATGCTATTGATCGGTTCTAGAAGAAAAATACAGCCTTTTTCGTTGTCGCTGCTTTTATCCATTTTTTTGCTAGGGTCTTGAAGATCCATTATTCTTGCCCCTTTCTTGGGGATTAATGGCTCAGGAATAACGAAAGTTTCTCCATAACGATTATTGAAGCGAATTGCTAAATCACGGGTTAATTCTAAATGTTGTTTTTGGTCATCTCCCACTGGAACATATTTTGCATCGTATAAAAGAATATCGGCAGCCATTAAAGCGGGATAAGTAAATAAAGCAGAAGTAATTCCTTGTGTTTGTTTTGCTGCTTTATCTTTGTATTGTGTCATGCGTTCCAATTCACCCATATAACATATAGATTGCATAGCATAACCCAATTTAATATGCGCATTTACTTCTGATTGAATAAAGAGAACTAATCGTTCTGGATTCAAACCGCAAGCTAAATATAAAGCAGCAACATTTTTAATGTTTTGCTTTAATGTTTTAGGATCTTGTGGGGTAGTGATTGCGTGTAGGTCAGCAACAAAAACGAAAAATTCATAATCCGTCATCGAATTTTGCAATCTTACAAAGTTTTTTAATGCTCCTAAATAGTTTCCTAGCGTTGGTATCCCTGTTGGTTTAATTCCTGATAGTACTATATTCATAATACGACCTCCAATGGTATCTATTGTGAATATTATACTCTTACTTATCAACAAAATCAAGTTTGCAAATTGCTTTTCTATTCAAAGTTTGATATAATTTGCGGTGATGTAACATATGAAAACGTTTAATTTGTGATAATTTAACTTCAGTTTAAGGAACAAAACGTTTTCATATTGAAAAAAAATCAAAAAAAGATAAAATATGTTAACATCAGTATAATTGAAGGAGAAACAGAAATGAAAAGGAGTACAATTTTTTTTACATTAGTACTATTGTTAGCGTTTATGTTCTCATTATCCGCATGTAGTTCTAAAATAGAATCCATTAGCGTTAATGATGAAATAATCAATGCTGCAGTTGAAGATGGAAAAGTAGAAATTGGAGAATTAAAATTAACACTCAATTTAAAGAACGGAACAAAAGAGCAAATTGATGTTACCCCAGCGATGATTTCAAGTGGAGACATTAGTAAATTAACAAGTCCTGGTAGTTATGATTTGACTTTTTCTTATGAAGGACTGGAAGTAACTATTACTTTTGTCATCCCAAACCCAACAGTAGTGGGAATCGCAGTGGATAATAACAGCGTTACAGAAGCGCAAAAGAAAGAAATATTTGATTTACGAGATATTATAGTGAAG
>JAAYBG010000072.1 GCA_012718985.1 Acholeplasmataceae bacterium | reverse complement strand
TTATTCCTTCTCTTTCAAAGATTTACCCTTTTTGGCATTTTATTCATACTCTGCTTACTGTTTTTTATGCTATCTCTGTTTTCCTAAGTATCAACCCTTTTGTTATTTGGGTTGGTAAAAACAATCCACGCTTACGCTTTTTTCTCAATATTTGGCTTTGCGTTATTTGGATAGGTTCTTTATTCCCCATTATTCTTTTTGGAAAAACAGGAATGTTTGAATTATGGTTCTTCCTTACGCTAATTATCTTTTTATTATATTTAAGCTTGGTATTGTTTGAAGGAAAAATTGTCAAGATGAGTGTTGCCTTTTTGAAAAACGAACAAGATTTAAATATTGCCATCGAAAAGATTTATGTAAATCTTGAAAAAGATTACGAATTAAACCCATTCCGCAAAAAGAAAAAAAGCGATTAAAATATTTGGCATATTCTATATGCCATTTTTTAATTGCTCTTTTTTTTCTAAAAAACAAACGAGTATTTGGCTAAGTAGAAATGACTTATCTATTCACTATGAATTTGTAGAAAAAAATATCTGAACATATCATTTTTTGATTTTTTTCTTAGGATGATAGATGATATTTAGATTGGTTTTTTCAAGCGTTGCAAATCTGGTAGCAAATTTAATTTGTTTATAGAACTGAAATCCCACTTTTTCGCATACTCTTTGGCTTTGATGGTTCCACTGAAAATAGCCACACAGCAAAAAATCACAATCTAAATCGGTAAAGCAATAGTCGATGACCTTCTTTACTGCTTCAGGCATAAGTCCTCTACCCCAAAAATCTTTGTTTAGCACATACCCTAGTTCCCGTCCCTTTAATGGACTAGCTAACATCGATTTTTCTCTTACTTCTTCAATACCCAGTGAACCAATTACTTTACCCGTTTCCTTCAAGACAATGGCAAACACTTTTTTTTCTTTAATAAACACTTTTAGAATTTGAGCAGATTCTTCTATGTTCTTATGAGGAGACCAACCAGCCATTTGACCAACACCGTCGACTCTTGCATATTCATAAAAATCATCTAAATCGCTTAGCAACCAAGGACGAAGGATTAGTCTTTCTGTCTCTAAAGTTACTTTGCTGATATCAATATCAATATTCATTTGATTCCTCCTCCTATCTTTTTTCTTTGCTCTCTTGATGATTATCAGGATTAAAATTAATCCCGATAAAATGATGGTTATCCACTCTTCTAAGTTAATTAAAAGTAGATTCTCTCCTACATATTTTAATCCTTTTTATATATTTGTTACTATTATATTACAATCAAATAAAAAGAGCAAAAAAAAGTACATTGATTTTCAATGTACTTTAACCTATTTTGTAATAAATTCTCGTTTAATCAATTTTTTTATTATCTGCCTGATCACTCGTAATTTCTTGATCGATAATGCTAACAAGAATTTCAGCAACCTGTGGATCAAACTGAGTTCCACCGCCTTCTTTAATTACGTTTCTTGCTTCCTTCTTTCGTTCTTCTAGCGTTAGCTCTCCTCTATTTAAAACACGATCATAGGTTTCAACAGCAGTAATGATCCGAGAAATCAATGGAATTTGTTCTCCCTTCAATCCTCTTGGATAACCAGACCCATCCCATCGTTCATGATGTCCATAAACATATTCAGCCAGATCTAGTGTATCATCAAATAAATTCAGGATTCGGTATCCCACTGCAGAGTGTAATCGTATCTTTTCTCGTTCTTCCTCTGTGAAATAATCCTTTTTTAAAATTTTTTCATCGAGAACAATCTTACCAATATCATGTAAATAAGCTGCTCTTTTTAGTTTGCTTATTTCTACTTCTGATAATTTCATTGCCGATCCGACTTTAACACAAAGATTACTAACATCTATGGAATGGCGTTTTTCTTTTGGATTACGTTGATGTAGAGTTTCAATAATCGTATCGATAATATTTTTATTTGTTGCTTTACGACTTAAGGCTTTTTCTTTGTACATGGCATTTTCCGCGTTTGCCATCACTTCATCAAATGATTGCTCCATCGTTTCTTTGGTCGCACAACCAAGAGAAATACTACATTTAATCGCTTCAACATGCGCTGTTTTAAATTCCTCTTTGACCCTTTCCATTATCTTATTTGCATTTTCTCTCGTTGTTTTTGGCAATAAAATAATAAATTCATCACCACCAATACGAGCTATCAAATCATGTTCACGACAAGATTGCTTCAAGATAGCGGCCGATTCTTTAATCAACTGGTCACCAGCAGCATGTCCAAAGATATCATTGGTCATTTTCAAACCATTGATGTCCGCAAAAATAATCGATAAAGGAAGATTTTCTTCACTATCCATTGTCTTTCTGTTTTTTTCAAAACAAGTACGATTTTGAAAGTTAGTTAATGGATCATAACAGTTTAAATATTCAATTGCTGCTTCTTTTTGTCTTCTCTTACTGATATCGTTAAAGGTAACGACAACGCCGATTAATTCTTCGTTTTTGATTTGAGGGTATGAATAGTATTCAACCTCAATTGGTACACCATCTGCTCGCCAAAATACCTCATCATCGACATGCGTACCTTTCATTGTAGTAAAGGTTTCAACAATCTTACATTCCGTTTTCGGCATTTTTGTGCCGTTTCGATAACTATGGTGAATCAATTGATGGATATTCTTTCCTAATAATTCTTTTTGATTTTTATATCCCAACAACTTCAAACAACTAAGATTACAGAATGTACAATTACCATTCAAATCCACTCCATAAATCCCCTCTGCTGCAGAATCTAAAATTAATTGCAATGCTTCTTTACTTTCTTCTAACGTACTGTTTGCCCTTTGTAATTCTTCTGTTCTTTGTTTTACAGTTTCGTCCAATTTGCTAACAAAAGCTTCTAATTCGTCCGCTAATTTGTTGAACTTTTGGGAAATCAATCCAATTTCATCATTTCTAACGATATCGATTCGTTCTTTAAAATTCCCTTGAGAAAATCTTTCTGCACTCTTCAATAATGTCTTTATCGATTTTAGTCTATTTGTCATGAAAAAGTTATAACCAATTACCAAAAGAATCAAAAGCACAGCGGCGATAATTCCTGACAACAACATGCTCGAATAAACGTTTTTCATAAAAACAGATTCAGGAATAGCGACAATAATCATCCAATCAATACCCTGTAAGTTGATTTCCTTTGTGCTTAAAAAGAAATTGTCGCTATCTCCTTTAAACACTTGTTGTCTACTATCATTTGTCAGATATTGTTGATAAATTTTTTGAACATCCTCATTATCAATGTTATTTGCCTCATATCTTTGTAAGCTATTGTCAGAAAGAATCGCAAAATTAGGAGCATCCAGTGAATTTGCGATTAGTTCATGAGAATCTTTTTCGATAATTAATGCCGTTCCTTGGTGACCTTCAACAGCACCTTTTAGATATTTATTGAAGTCACCTAATAACAAATGAACGCTAATGACTCCTTCTAATTTGTTTTCATGATTATATACAGGCCATCCTATTGAAACCATTAAATCATCTATGGCAAAATGATTATAAACTGGAGAATAAGTAGGTTTTCCCTCCTCTACAACAGCAATGTACCATAATTGGGTTCGCGGATCATAATTTCCATCATCGGAAATGAATTCTTTTCTGGTACCATCAACATTGGTCGAGTAATACTTGATATGCCAACCTGTTGAGGCATCACAAATAATAAGTTCAATAGCGCCTTGTCCATTCTTTCTTGTTGCATAATACTCTCCCGCTACAG
>JAAYBG010000071.1 GCA_012718985.1 Acholeplasmataceae bacterium | reverse complement strand
ATGATTAAGTATATGGGACATGAAGTAACAGAAATTGATGGAATAATTATTGCCAGCGTTGTCCCACAATTAGATGGAGTATTCACAAAAACAATTAGAAAATATATAAAAGTTGAACCGTTGTTTGTTTCTGCAGGAATTAAAACAGGAATAAATGTAAAATTAGATAGTCCGAAACAACTAGGAGCGGACATTCTTGTTGGTGCTGTTGCTGCGGTTAATAAATATCAAGCGCCAGTTATGGTCGTTGATATGGGAACAGCAATAACCTTTACTTATGTAAACGAAAACAAAGAATTATTAGGCGGTATCATCGCTCCAGGAATTAGAACAAGCTATAATAGTTTGATTAAAAAAACGGCGCGTCTTGAAGAAGCGAATGTAGAAAAGCCAAAGAGTATAGTAGGTAGAGATACAGTTTCATCAATCCAAAGCGGTATGATTTTTGGTACAAGTTCTCTGATTGATGGGTTGATTAAAAAAATAAAAAAAGAAAAGGGAGAATGCCCGGTTATTATTACTGGTGGTGAAGCTCGTTTTGTTTTGGAATCGTTGGAAGAAAAAGTATATTACGAAGAAAATTTAATGCTAGAAGGCTTAAAGTATATTTATCATAGAAATAAAAAATAGCCGAAGAAAAAAACATTAAAGATAGCAAATCCAAGAAAGAGAATAAATTAAAATTATTTCAATAAGAATAGTAAATCAAAAGTAAATTATTTTGAATTTACTTTTTTTTAATTTTCAAAAATATTAACAAAAAATTATAAATATGGTACAATATATTTATAAAAATAATTGATAAAATGAGAAAGGAAAATAAAAATGATTATATTAGCAATGTTAAAAGAAGAGATAATAGCACTTATATTGTTATTAGTTTGCATTGTCCCTATTCTACTACTTTCGGTTTTTGCAATTTTTAAAACCATTAATAACAAAAGTAAATTGGCAAAAAAGCATGAACTCAATATTGAAAATGAACCAAAAGATTTAGAACAACAAAAAATATTTTATAATGCTTATGGTGGGAAAGAAAACATTATTGAGATTAGTTTGAAAGTGTCAAGGATTACCGTTAAAGTGAGAAATATTGAAAAAGTAAATGGTGAAGAGTTGAAAGCGTTAGGAGCAACAGGAGTATTATTTACCGGTGATGAAGTTAAATGTTCATTTAGTGACCAAGCCCCATATATTTATGAAATGATTAAAATGTAGGTTAAACTATGCATAAAATTGATGAATTAACAATAAAAACGTTACGGGTATTATCGGTTGAACAAATCGCAAAAGCTTCATCAGGTCATCCTGGGATTGCATTAGGGGCAGCTCCTATTATTCATGTACTATATTCACGAATATTAAAAGTTACAGCTAAAAAACCAGATTGGTTTAATAGAGATCGTTTCATACTGGCTGCGGGTCATGGTTCAGCGCTACTTTATTCACTATTACATATTGCGGGATATAAAGTAAGTATGGAAGACTTGAAAGGTTTTCGCCAACTTAACGCTATTACAGCTGGTCATCCAGAAATGGATTTGATAGAGGGAATAGATGCTTCCAGTGGTCCTTTGGGACAGGGGATTGCAGAAGCTGTTGGGATAGCGATTGCTGAGGAAAATTTGGCGGCTCGTTTCAACAAACTTTCTTTACCAATCATCGATCACTATACCTATGTTCTTTGTGGTGATGGTGATTTACAAGAGGGGGTTACTCAAGAAGCGATGAGTTTAGCTGGGCATTTGGCTTTAAAGAAACTTATCATTTTGTATGACTCTAATGATATACAGTTAGATGGCGAAGTGAAATTGGCAAATAGCGAAAATGTAGCACAAAAGTATACAGCAATGGGATGGAATTACTTGTATGTGGAAGACGGAAACAATATAGATGCGCTTACTGATAAGATAAAAGAAGCCAAAACAAGTGAAAAACCAACTTTGATAGAAATAAAAACAATTATAGGTTATGGTTCTTCAATGAGTGGCACATCAAAAGTTCATGGGAAACCACTTAGTCAAGATGAAGTTAATGCCATGCGTGCTGAATTAGGTGGGGAAAATTTTACTGTCGATAAAGATGTTTATGCTTTTTATGACGGAATTAGTTTGAAAGGTCAAGAGCAATACGGTAACTGGCAAGGCTTGATGGATCAATATCAAAATCAATTTCCTGAAGAACATCAACAATTAATGAATATGATTGCAGATGATTTCGCTATTGATTTTAAGACTCAAATATCAGATTTTCCTAGTGATTATCAGAAAGCAACACGGGTTTCTAGCGGACAAATTTTAAATGATATCAGTAAACT
>JAAYBG010000070.1 GCA_012718985.1 Acholeplasmataceae bacterium | reverse complement strand
TTTTTCTTCAACAGTAAAAGGATTATTAACATGTGAATTATCAATGGGTCAAATGCTTGATGATGTTAAGATTGCAAATAAAGGGCGCCTACCGATTTCGTTCTTTGGACGAAGTGGAGGAATGCTTCCCGAAACAGAAGAAATTATAAATGCTGTTATCAAAATGCGGGAGGAATTAGCTAATGAATAAAGTAATTTTCCAAAGAACGAAAGCTTTAACCGATAATGAATTTTCGTATTGTGCGGGCTGTACTCATGGCATTATTCATCGCCTTGTCGCAGAAGTATTAGAAGAACTCAATTTAACGGATAAAACAATAGGAATATCCCCAGTAGGATGTGCGGTAACCAATTATAATAACTTCAATTGTGATATGGTTCAAGCAGCACATGGTCGTGGACCAGCAGTTGCTACAGGGTTAAAGCGTGTTTTACCCGACCGCTTTATCTTTACTTATCAAGGGGATGGCGATTTAGCATCCATCGGAACCGCAGAAATTGTTCATGCAGCTCATCGCGGAGAAAAAATAATCGTTATATTTGTTAATAATGCAATCTATGGAATGACTGGTGGACAGATGGCTCCAACAACATTAATTGGCCAAAAAACATCAACATCACCATTTGGTCGGACAAAAGAGCAAGCTGGTTTGCCGATTAGAATGTCGGAATTGCTAGCAACAATCCCTGGAGCAGCGTATATTGAGAGAGTATCGGTTCATAATCCTGCTCATGTTAGGAAAGCAAAACAAGCAGTAAAACGAGCATTTCAAACACAAATTGACCAAAAAGGATTTTCTTTGATCGAATTTATCTCTACTTGCCCTGTCAATTGGGGGATGACACCTAGTCAAGCGTTAAAATGGGTAGAAGAGAATATGATACCTTATTATCCACTGAAGGTGTTTAGAGATGATACTAAGGAGGAAGGGCAATGATTTCTGAAAAAATTATATGCGCCGGCTTTGGTGGTCAGGGAGTTATGCTGCTGGGTCAATTATTGGCATATGCAGCAAATGAGAGAGGATTTAATACCTTATGGTATCCATCCTATGGACCAGAAACAAGAGGTGGTACTGCTAACTGTTCGGTTACTATTTCTGAAGTCCAAGTGAATTCTCCGGTGATTTCCAAAGCTGATACGGTAATTGTTATGAATAAGCCATCGCTGGAAAAGTTTGAAGAAAAAGTAAAACCACAGGGTAAATTATTTGTAAACTCATCACTAATAGACCAGCAAAGCACCCGAACAGATATTGAAGCATTTTATATACCGGTCAATGAAATAGCGGGTAAACTCGGTAATTTCAAGGTAGCGAATATGGTTATGTTAGGAGCATATCTTGCAAAAACACAACTATTTGATGATCAATTGATGATCAAATTGTTAGAAAATTTATTTGGAGAGAAGAAAGCGCATTTGATCGGTCTTAATCATCAAGCAATAACGGCTGGAAGAGATTATTATAATCAGAACTACAAATAAGAAAGTTAAAAAGATTAATAATAAGAGTCGCTTAGGCGACTCTCTTTCTTTTTGTCAGGTTAAACAGGATATTTAGTTGACTGAAATTAGATAAAATGATAAAATTTTGATAGAAACACATTTCATTATTGAAGAAAGGAACGAACATGAATTTTATAAAGAAAAATTTTAAATCATTTATTTTTCTATTATCTTTTGTTGCTATAGTGTTTATTTCAATGGCAATTGCCAATGGAATCCAAAAGGATTTTGGTAATATTGATGTAACAGTAGGAACGTTTGAAACAACGTATAAAACTATCGCTGGAGAAGAAAAGACGGGAAAAATTGCCTACAAGTTGTACACTCCAAAGACAGCAACAGCAACGAATAAAGCTAGTGCTTTATTGTTATTGCATGGATATCAAAATGATCATGAAACATCTGCTGCCTATGCACTGGAATTAGCGAGAAGAGGTGTCGTAGTTCTTGCTATCGATGAATTTGGTCATGGAGCAACCTCAATTAGTTTAATTAATCGTGGATATGTGAACCATAAAGTTACTGTCAATTATGGAACTGATTCCGAAGAAAACAAAACATTTGTTGGAATAAGTGGACCAGAAAGATATAAAGTAATGATGAATTTTTCTAATATGAAGTTCTTTCTTGATAAATATTCAAGGGATGAAGAAGGAAATCAAATTTTAGATTCATCTATGGGTGGTATTGCAGCTTATTCTTATTTATCTACTTTATCCTATGTTGATAGTACGAAAATGGCCGTTTCGGGTCACTCAATGGGGACTTGGGCTTCTTGGAGTGTGAGTGCTAATTTTTCAGGTACGGCTATTGAACCGAAAGCAACTATTCTTCAAGCCGGAGAACTATTTACCAAAGATGCTTATGATTATGCCAATATCCATTTCAATAATGTTTTATTATTGACTGCAAAATGGGATGAATTCAATATGTTCCGTGATTATAGCAAACAAACAGTCAATGATTCCATCATTCAAAATGACATAACCAGTGAATTTCTCGGTGTAGCTAAAGGAAGTGGTGAA
>JAAYBG010000069.1 GCA_012718985.1 Acholeplasmataceae bacterium | reverse complement strand
TATTTTTTATCAAATTCTTTTAATAGTATTTATTTACAATTATATCATTTTTATAAAATAATTTCACCATTGCTAAATGATTTAATTATTTTTATATTTTTTATCAAATTCTTTTAATAGTATTTATAATGTTTTTTTATTATTCATTTAATATTCAACTTATAGTTTATATATTTTGGTTCGGACACCTGTCGAGTTTGCAAAAGTCAATCGGTTCGGACGACTGCCGCGTTTAATAGTTTTTGCATGAAAAAAGCCTTAGAAACGAGATTTTTTCCTAAGGCTTATAAATTTTAATAATCGCTTTATTGGCTTAATAAAGCCATTACTAAAGTAAGATTTATTTGGAGGCTCCAGTCGGATTTGAACCAACGATCAGGGTGTTGCAGACCCTTGCCTTACCACTTGGCTATGGAGCCAGATATAATTATTTGATATCCAAGCAGTAGCTATTATATCAAAAAATAATATTAATGTCAAAAGAAATTAACTATTTTAGTAAAAAGGGGTATGGAATAATCCCCATACCCTGCTATAATTTGATGAATTGATCAACATTGACAATAAACAATGTTGCTCCTCCTACAATTACTTCTGTAGGCATTGTTGAAACGAAACCGAATTCTCTGACAATAGAACTTGGTACCATCTCTTTTCTTGTTTTTGAATACTCTGAAATAACTTTAATAATTGCATCAATATCAGCATCTTTTGCGCCGATCATTAATGTTGTATTACCGCTTTTTAAAAATCCACCTGTTGATGATAACTTTGTTACGAAATACTTTTCTTTAACGAGTTCTTTCATAACTATCGAACTGTCTTCATTTGAGACAATTGCAATAATCAATTTCATTAGTCCACCTCCCATTATAATCCAATGTTAACTTCTCAATTTATTTAATATCTCTTTAACATCAGCAGCAGTCATTGTCTTTACTTCAACTTGATTTTTATAGGCTTCTGGCACCATATCTTTAATCGCTTGCATTAAGACTTTTGTATTCTTGCTTAAGATTTGCGAAGTGAATAATGTATCAACCATATTTTCAATTTCTACAGTTGTAAAATTATTGATGTTAAAAGATACGCTTTCGGCACCAAACTTCAAACCATATTTTTCAAGTGAAGTCATAATTGCTCCAAGAGCAACTACTTCTTTACCCCAGTCAATATTCGTAATATCAAAATCATCGAATTTAATATTAATACCAACGTTTTCTAAGATTTTACCCATGGTTTCTTCTATTGTTTTAGCCATGGCATCAGATTTTTCTATCGCATTGCCTAATTTTGCGGCATCCTCTGATTTTAATAATTCTTCAAAAGCGATTTGACCCGTTTCTTTATCCATATGAGAAGCGATTATTGAGCCAACTTCTAAGATTGACTTAAAATCTTCTCCTGTTAAGTCATCGACTTGAATGAAATCTTGAACTTCTTCTGGCAATGCTTCTTTAACTGTTGCTACAATTATCTTTGTATTATTGGCAAGTAATGTAGATTTAAATAATTCATCAACAAAATCAGCAATTCCATCGGTTGTTAAATTAGTGAAATCTAGCGAACCATCTTCCCTAATTACTAATCCCATATTTTGTAGCGTCTCGATGATACCTCCAAGGTTAGCAATTTCACTACCCCAATCAATTCCATCTAAATTAATCTCTTCTTTACTGATTCCAAACTCAATCAGCAGTTGCTCGAAAAATGGACCATTTAAGATAGCATTTGCTCCAAATGAACCAATCATATCAGCTAAGCCTAAACCACCAAGTTTATCCATAGCACTGCTTAACATTGCAGAATCTGCATTTAGTAGAGTTGTAAAGATATTGTTTTCTTCACCTTCTTCTTGTTGGTCAAAAAGACCACTCTTTCCTAAATCAACGACTGCACTTGCAATTGTTCCAATTTCAGCGGCAATATCTATTTTCTTAACATCTTCAATGATTTGATGAATATCTTCTTGGCTTAGACCGGCTTCACTCAATTGGCCCATAATTTCTTCATTATTACCAACATATTCAATTGCTACCGGAGCAATGACATTTAATATTTGTAATGTAGAGATTTCTCCAACCAATGAATCCAGAAGGTCGCTATCGAGATTGGAAATCGTACTCATGTTTACGTTACCGCCAGTAGCATTGTATACTTTTGCATAAACAGAAGCCATTGTCTTAATCTCTTTACGTAGTTCAACTTGAACATCGCCATATTTAAACTCTAATAATTGGTCAAATAAAACTTCATCAATGCTTGATCCTTCTCCATCTTCTGTTTTACCGATACCACCAACTTGCCCAAGTAGAGAAGCCCCTCTGAATTGTGACATGAATTTAAACACTTCTTCATACTCTGATAGGGGATTTTCCGGTTTCTCTTCAAGGAATAGGTATCCATTGGTCGTTGCCGCTTTAAAATGATAGCTCACTGTCATTTCATTACCAGCTATTTCTCCAAAACTATTACCAATTGAAGTTAGTCCAGCAAAAGGAATTGCCACTAAAACAGTGATTACAAAAGCGAATGCTCCCCCCATAATAGCTCCACCAAAACGGGATGCAGAACTTTTCTTTTTCAAGTTTCCTTGAGCATCTTTTCGTCTTGGGCGGATAATTAAATAGATAATCCAAAATACAAATTTGAATACAGTTAATGTTAATAGTAGCCAAACTAACATTAGTATTAACCTAGCTGCAGAAAATACCAACGCAAAAATCAAAGTATAGGTCTCGGTTCCTTCAACCATCAAAGATCCGATAGTCGGATCGAGACTTCCAACAATTGCTGGGATTGTTTCTCTAAATGTAGTTAGAGTACTACCATTAATAGTTAAATTAAGGAAAGAAAAGTCATAATCCAAAATAAATTCTATAATAGCCGGCATTAAAAACCATCCTAATAATATTAATCCTACAAAAACAACTAAATTATAGGTGGTTCTAAACATACCTTTTACAAAACCAGATATAATACATATTGCAAAAATCGAAAGGACAAAATAATCCAATGCCTTTAAAAGAGTAATACTGTCAAAATTAACCATTTAAGTTTTCTCCTTTTGGTCTTCTTTCAAGATAGTAAAATTATAACATACCTTTTTTTATTTGTAAATACCGCCCAAAGTTATTCTTTTGACATTGCTTTTTAAAAATGATAGAATACTACAAGGTGAGGTATTAATAATGGATTTTAGTAAAATTGAACTTTTTCTTCTCGATATGGATGGAACTATTTATTTAGACCATGATTTAATCGATGGTGCACTCGATTTCATTAATGCTTTGATTGCCACAAAGAAAAAATATATTTTTATGACAAACAATTCATCAAAAAGCAAAAAAGCATATCTAGATAAATTAAATTTCTTAAAAATTCCTTGCCAAGAAGAGAATATCTTCACTTCAGGAATGGCGATGGGAATTTATCTAAACACGAATTATCCCGATAAAACAGTTTATTTTTTAGGAACAAAATCTCTTGAAGAAGAATTGAAATCTTATCATATTACCCTTGTTGAGGATAATCCGGATATCGTCGTAGTTGGTTATGATCGAGAATTAACCTACCATAAATTGGAAAAAGCTTGTCAATTTCTTGATGATGGAGCTATTTTTCTTGCAACTAATTGCGATTTGGTTTGTCCGATTGCCAATCATCGATATGTTCCTGATTGTGGTAGTATATGTCACATGTTAACGACAGCAACTAAAAAAACTCCAACCTATATCGGTAAACCAAGTCCGTATATGATTCATATTCTCTCTCAGAAAACAGGAATCAAGGTTGAGAATATTGTTGTAATAGGCGATAGAATATATACCGATATCATGGCAGGATATAACGCCAAAACAATGACTATCTGTGTTTTAAGCGGTGAAAGCACACAAGCAACCATTGATGAATCTCCGATTAAGCCAGATTATGTAGTAAATTCCATAAAAGATTTAATCAAATTTTTAAAATAAAAAAACTACCCTTAAGGTAGTTTTTATACTTTAATCATCAGCACCCAGTGCTTCAATTGATTTTACAGGAATTGGTTTTGAATCTCCGTGTTTTACTTTACTCATAGTGATAAAAGCAATGATGCAGAATAAAACACAATAAGGGAACAATACTCGATAACCAAAGCCGGTTGAAACTTTATTGTTAACAAATGCCATCAAAGCACCAGAAAGCATTGGTGTGATAATCTGAGCAAACATTGATGCTGTATAATAGTATCCCGTGTACTTACCGATATTTCCTTCTTTTGACATTTCCACAACCATTGGATATGAATTGACATTAATCGTTGCCCAACCAATACCAGCAACTCCCATTGTTGCATAAATTAAAGGTTTTGTTTTGGTAAAGGCTACGATAGAACCAGTCAAAAAGGCAGTAAGTAAAATGATTATTCCTGCAAGAATTGTACGTTTACGACCATATTTACTAGCGATAATACCAATAGGTATATAAGAAACCACTGCAGCTCCTTGAGCAATCAATAAAGGAACATTGTAGCCCATATTTAACGCATCTTCAGCAAACACGGAAAATTTACTAGTCGCAGCATTATAAGCCATAAACCAAAAAATGATAGATGCCAAGATTAAATAAAAACTTTTCTTTACATCAGGAGTCATATCTGGTCCTTTGTCTTCTTCTGGTGAAGTAGTCTCTATTTCAATTCCATATTTAATTGAATCTTCATGCATTTCTTGAACAAATTTCGGCTCATTAACTTTCACCATAAAAATACTCAAGAAAACAATCATCAATATCGCAAGAACTACAAATATTGCGAGGTAACTATCAGTAAATTTTGATAATAACATAGGATAAGCTAAAGCGATAATCCCTCCTGCAGTCCCCATTAAATTAATTATCGCATTTGCTTTACTTCGCAAAGGTTTTGGTGTTACATCCGGCATTAGCGATACAGCTGGTGTACGATAAGTTGCCATCGCAATTAAAACTAATAATAATGTAATCATAAAGAAAATAAAATAAGTAATATTTTCTTTTGTATATTCAAGTACTTCTGCAGCTCGAACCGTAGTTGCTGCTTCTTTTGTTCCATAAGTTTTTAATTCTTTATCGCCGTAGACTTTATCACGGAAAGTAAAATAACCATAATTTGGATCTGTTACATCTGTCACTTCAACAATCTCAGGAATTCCATAACCTTCTACCGATTTTTGTTGTAAATTGTCGAAAACCGCAACACCGATAAATAGTAAAGCCGCTGCTAAAGTACCAAAAAATATATACGGTGTTCTCTTGCCAAATTTCGTTTTAGTTTTATCGGATAAGGCACCAAATAGTGGCAACATAAATAAAGCCAATACATTATCGATTGCTAAAACCACACCTGACCAAAATTGATCAAGACCAAAAGAGTTAATTAACATCTTAGCAACAATATTGTCATAAACTTGCCAAAACAGGCAAATAATCATAAAAGCAAAACCAACCCAAAAAATCTTTTTTGAATTTAATTTCATTAAATTCTTCTCCTTTCAAAGTGAAATATGATTGCATTTTTTGCATATTATGCCATCATTTTAACATATTAAATCATTTAGGACAACAAAAAAAGCAAGAATTTACTTGCTTTGATAGTTATTAGCTGTAATCACTTTGTCAATCAAAATATCCATAGCATCGATTACACGATATTTTTTACTTAATTCTGTCCTGTATAAAGATAATTCTGTACATCCCAGAACAAACAAACACTTTTCTTCTTGAATATTTATCTGACTCATGACTTCTTCTAATGTCTTAATAATTTCTTGTTTTGGAAATCCTGCTTTTGTCATATTAATCGCTGACATTATTTTTTCTTGCTTAGTTTCGTTTAAAGAAATTTGCTTAATAGACAATTCATCCAGTCTCTTAGAATATACCTTTGTTTTTATTGTTCCATTGGTAGCTAATAAACAAATCGGATAGCCCGAATAACGCCTGTTAATATGCTCGACAGTTTCATCAACAATGCTATAAAAAGTAATTTTATGATGATTGTAATCTAATTCATCAACAAAATAATGAGCTGTATTACAAGCAATAATAAAGCTTTTTACCTTTAACTTAAGCAGTTGTTTTACTGCTTTTTTTAAATAAGGTAAAGGATTTTCTCCTTCTTCTAAAATGAACTTTGTTCGATCGGGAATATTCGCGTTATTTAAAACACAAATTCGCATATGGTCTTGATCTTCGTCGGCTTTTGTTTTAGAGATAATTCTTTGAAAAATCTCTGCGGTTGCTTCTGGTCCCATTCCACCAATAATACCCAAATCATAATTATATTTTTTCATGGCCTCAAAGTTCCTCATCTATCAATAAATCTTGGTATAAATCTTGATATTCAGTGATTGAATGAACAGTTGTTAAGTA
This sequence comes from Acholeplasmataceae bacterium, assembly GCA_012718985.1. GTDB lineage: Bacteria > Bacillota_I > Bacilli_A > ML615J-28 > CAG-698 > JAAYBG01. The sequence continues at coordinate 2,662 of JAAYBG010000069.1, read as the reverse complement.
TCCCACTGTTTTTGAACTATAAAGCATGGAATTGAGAATTGCTTCTTCTGTAGCAAAAACAACAGCTTTGAATACTTTTTCTAAATAATCATCGCGGAGCATTTCATACTTTTCAATACAAGTATCGGTGAAATGATTAGTTTGGTTTGAGGTACTAAAAGCAACGAAAATATCCCCGCTACCATTCCCTACAAATGAACCTGTACGAGCAATCCCTAAAGCAGCACGTTTTGATATTCTATTCAATTGTCTCGTTTCAAGGGGAATATCAGTAGCAATAACAACGATGATAGAGCCTTTATCATCCTCATTCTTATTCTTATTTCTAGAATAAATATCTTCACCAATGTTTCTACCTTTAAAAATGAGCGACTTTGAATTAGATGCTCCAAAATTAGTATTTACTAAAACTCCAAGATGGTATTTCTTATTATCAAAGGTGATTACCCGTGATGAAGAACCTATTCCTCCCTTTAAACCATGGCAAATCATACCACTTCCAGCACCAACACTACCTTGAATGAAGTCATTTTTTGCCGTTGCTATCGCTGAGAATACTGCCTTTTCACCTAAGATACGTTCTTGAATCTTATTAAGACGCCCATCATTACATTCAAGAACGAGCGGATTTATTGTTCCAGTAGTAACGCCAATTTCTTTATTGTCTTGAAGCATGTAGGTAATTAGACCATCACTTACTTTGCCAACATTTAACGTATTGGTTAATAAAATCGGTGTTTCAATTGTCCCCATCTCTTCAATTTGCATAACTCCTACCGATTTACCAAAACCATTGAAAACATGAGAACCCGCTTTAACTTTTTTGCGGAATATATTCCCTTCATGAGGTAAAATAGCAGTTATACCGGTATGATGGTCTTGATTGTTAACCGAATAATGTCCGACAAGAACTCCTGGAACATCACAAATATTATTTAAATCACCAGTTGGTAAATCACCAATATTTACAAATCTTCGCTTTTCCTTCATATAACAATCTCCTTGAAACTAGGTTTATTATAACATATTGTTTAATTGTTTTAAAGTCAAAATAAAAATGGAGAAGGGTGTTTACCTTTCTCCATTTAATTATTCATTTTATAAAAGAGCTACGAAGGTTTTGAATGTTACTAATGCATTTAATACATCCGCTTTAGTAGTGAATTGATCATCTGTAAAGACTGGTTTTAGTGGATTTGCAACACCGCTTAAAGATTGATTCAATAATGAAGCGATAGACCCGCGCATAATCCTTGAATAATCCCATAAAGCATCAGCCAAATCATTTGTATCACCAGCAGCAATGGTATTATAGTCAATATTACTATAATTCAAACCTGCGGCATTCATCTTTTGAATGGCTTCAATTAATCCTAATAAATCAGAATATTGATATGTTGGTTGTGCTGTCAACTCATATTCACCACGACGAACCACTCCATTAAGAGCATCTGTACTAGTTTTGTGATAATACCATTGATATCCTGATGCCGGTTCTTTTACAAATCCTGTTAGAGTTCCGCTAGTTATTAAATCAGCAATCATCTTTGCTATTGTTGCTTCTAGTACCCTTGAATGTAATACAGAATCAAAGTTCACTGCTAACATCGTATCCATAGTAAATGCTAAATCAGCAAAACTGCTAGTACCGATGATTTCTTTCACTCCTGCTAAGAACTTACGTAATTCCCCAATATCAGTAATGGTATTTCCTGAATATGTTCTTTCCCAAACAATAGTAGTATCGGCTAAATAATAATACTTATCGCCTTCTGATGCTAGTGGAACGATTAATTTATCTGATTTCTTGATAAATTCAATCGCTGATGCTTCAAATATTTTTGAAGCTAACAATTCTTCTTGGTCAGGACCTAAGAACTTATCAACATCAAATACTACATTTTCAATAGAGCCTGTTCCTTTGATAATCTTAGAAGCAACTAAGAATTTCTTTAATTCTCCGTTAGCTCCTCTATAATCTTCAGCCTGTAGCCCGGCAGGAATTATTAAAATTCCATGCATTGAACCACCAGTGGTTGTTAATTCTGTTATTTTATTTACCGCTGTATCAACCAAGATAATTGAATTGACAACTTTATTCATATTCTCTGGACTTAAGTCAACAACAGTATCAACGCTTAAACTTAGGTTGTTTAAATCGACAGATTCACCGAATAATACTTTCGTACCAATGATGAAGTTCTTAATCTCAGTGTCCCAACTCGCATCGAATAATGGTAAATTGATATTCAAAATTCCCTCTTCTCCCACTTTGATTAGTTGATTAGCTAAGGAATCTTTTAAGATAATTGAATCTATCAATAAATCGATTTCTTCATCAGATAATGCGATGATATTATTTACTTTTACTAAATCACCCATATCATCAAAATTTGGATTCTCTCCAAATAAAATCTTTGAAGATGCAAATAATTTACGTAATTCACCATCAATTCTAGCACCATCTTGTATAGTATCATACCACTCCACAACACGGTCAATGATTAAGAATCCTGCTAAACTACCACCTTCTGCTGCTTCCTGTTCAATAATCTTTACAATTGCTTGAGAAATAACTGAAGATGAAAGAATATTGTTTAATTCTGTTTTAGTAAGAGTGAATAAATCTTCTGGTAAATTTTCTTTTTCTAATAAAATCTTT
>JAAYBG010000068.1 GCA_012718985.1 Acholeplasmataceae bacterium | reverse complement strand
TTAAAAAATATGATTATTAATTTTTCAAAAATAGCAAGCGATATGAAAATATTATCTAAAGAAGGAAAAATAAAAATCCCTCAAGTACAGGATTTTATAACCTTTGCCGATAATAATGTCGTTTTAGATATGGTTAGACAAATCTCATTTTACATTATGGGAAACGATTTAACGGTTTCTCGCGCGGTTGAAGAAGGAGAATTAGGAATCAATGTCTTCAAACCGATGATTTTTGCCTGTTTGTTTGAGAGTACAAATTTAATCAGAAGAACAATCAGAACGGTCAGAGAAAAAGTAATCGAACCCATGCAAATATAAACCATCTTTAAAGGTGGTTTTTTTATTTTGCCGATAAGAATGATATTTACAAAAAATAAAAAAAGAGCGCAATTTTATCAACGCTCTTGTTTCCCAAAAGTTTTTTATAAAATAAATTTTAAAGCAGTCAAGACATCATTATAATTTGATGTTTGATAAGTGACGCGATCACTTCCTAAAAGTTTACAACCAGGGAAGAAAGAATTACGATAAGCGTCAGTATGGCGTTTATATTGTACTTCAACATCAAATTTCTTTGGTAAAGATACGATGTTTTGTGATAAATCTTTTTTAGTTAAAGCATTAAAAACGCCTTCTTCAATTTCTCTCCAGGTAAGGTGTGGGTGTTTAGAAATGACGGCATTAAAACGCCCTTCTTTACTGGCTACAGTTTCAATATTGGGATTTATTTCTTTCACAAGTTTTGTTAGATTAGCGTCTCCGCTTAAAAAAGCAACGGGTACATTCAATAACGATGCATAATAAGAATTAATAGTAAATTCACTTGCGATTACGTTATTTATTTTAAGATGATGGATATTCGTATTCATTGTGTGGGATAAAGGATTTCCATTTGAGCGGGAAGGACTATGATATCCAACAAAAACAACCGCATCAAAAGTAGAATCTAATCCTGCCATCATACTACATGGGCCACCTTCCCAACCGCGATGAAGTTTGACCATTTCTGGCAAGTCGAGAATGTTCAGATTTCTTGCACTATCATGAGCATCTTTAATAACAATTTCCGTCGCACCTGCACGGATAGCTCCTCGACAAGCGGCGTTTACTTCTCTTTGTAATTCTTCCTGAAACTCCTTATAACGAGGAGAAGAGGCATCTGTTTCCTCCCAATGGCAAATGCCATTAACACCTTCAATATCAACACTTAAAAATACTTTCATAAAACTATTTTCCTCCTGACAATTACAAATTAATTATACATGAAAAAAGGAATATTTTAAATATATATTTTATTTTTTCGCTAGTTATGATATAATAAGTTCATGTTTCGGAGGTAAATAATGGAAAAAATTAAAATACGTACCAAATTTGATTACAGGACAATGAAGTATTGCAATATGTATTTATTAACCTATAAAAGAAAAAACTTTATTATGTATATTTTCTTGATTTTATTATCACTTGGGGCAAGTGTTTACTTTGGTTTCCTTTCTAAAGAAAACAATAATTTATTAATGGCGGGTTTATTTTTATTAGTGGCAGCATATGTTACTTATCAAGCTTTATCAGTGGAAAAAGCTTTGGATAAGCATTTGCAAAATTTCTTTTATAATCGCCCTGTTGTTGAACAAATCATTGAAATCGATGAAGAAAAGATTACTATTACAGCATCATCAAGACCTAATGAACCACAAACATATGATTGGAGTTTTGTGAATGAAATCCATGAAATTCCTCAGTACTATATGTTGTTTGTTGGCAAGAATACGCCGATTATCCTTGATCGTAGCGAAGAAGCTTTATTAGAAGGAACATTTGCTGATTTAGCAGCATTGATTGCTGAAAAGGCAGAAACAAAACCATATAAAGTAGTTAATAAAAACATCATTAAAAAACCAATTACCTATGTACACCAATACATTGAACCTGTCCATAATATAGAAGAGGCAGAGACAACTGATGAAAATCAAACAGCACCAGAAGAAGTGGAAGCAACTGATGAAAATCAAAGAGTGCCAGAAGAAGAGGTAAAAGAAGCTGAGGAAACAGTAGCAGTTACTCCTAAGGAAGATAATAAACAAGAATAATGAAAGTTGTTGTCAGCACTAATTTTTCTGAATCGCGGGCAAAAACCTTTTTTCGCTTTCACCTGACAAAGAAATCGAAATCCAAATATATCTATTTTGGAATCGGATTATTCCTCATTATTCTTGGAATGTTATTCATGTTTGCTTTTCATAAAGATACGGCAGGAATGATTATTCTTATTGCCGGTTTTGCTGTTCTTATTGTTAGACCGATACAAATCAATTCAATAGTAAATAAAATTATGATGAAAAACAAAATCAGTGGTGGTAAATATATTATCACTATTGAAGATGATTTTATTACTTATGATTTTGAAGGGAATATTCGTCGTTATTCTTGGGAAAATATTGAATATGTCTTTGAAACCGATGATTGTTTTTATATTTATACAAACCCTAACATGGCAATTATTTTACCTAAATTTGCAGTTGATACAGCAAAGCGTAAAGAGCTGATAGAATTTTTTAAAGCAAGAGTCGTTTATAAAAAATATCGCTTTAAGCAGAAAGCAGAAGAGTAAAACCATGAAAAAAGTGCTCATTTTCTTAGGTATTCTTGCAGTATTATTGCTAGGTTTTACCACTTTGGATGGAATATGGTTGATTATTTTCCTGTTGGTTGTTTTTCCACTGGTCTTTTTCTATTTGCCGATTTTATTGAGAATTGAGAAAAAAGAAGAGTTGACAGAAGAGGCAAAAAGAGAAAGGGATAAAAAAGATCGCTTTTCAAGGTGGGAATAATGGATTGCCAAGGTAAAGAAAAATTATTGGTTTTATATGAAGATAATCACTTAATAGCGGTTGTAAAGCCAGAAAATATGCTGTCTCAAGAAGATATTACTGCTGAAGATGACATGGTTAATCTGGTGAAAGAATATTTAAAAGTAAAATATCAAAAGCCAGGGAAGGTATATCTAGGATTGCTACATCGTTTAGATCGCCGTGTAGGTGGAGTTATGGTTTTTGCGCGGACATCAAAAGCGGCTAGTAGATTGAGTGAGGATATCCGTAACCATCATTTTTTAAAACAATACTATGCAATTGTTGCCGGTAAGTTATTAAAAGAGGAAACAATTACGAGTTATCTTGTGAAGGAAGAGAAAGACAAAAAATATATAGCAAAAATATCATCAAAGGAAGATGAAAAAGCAAAAGAAGCGATTCTCGATTATACTATTGTTAAGCATATTAAAATAAATGATAGTGATTTCACCATAGTACAAATCAATTTAATTACTGGTAGGTATAATCAAATCAGATTGCAGCTATCCAGTATCGGTCATCCGATTATCAATGATTTTAAATATGGATATACCGGAGTAAATATCGACAATAGTTTAGGGCTTTGGTGTTATCAGATTACGTTCTTACATCCAATTTCTAAAGAAAAAATAGAAATTTCTTACTTGCCAAAAAAGGGAGTGTGGCGTTTCTTATGAAAAATAAAAAAGGTTTTATTGTATTCAGTGTTATCGTCATTGTTTTTTGTTTTATTGTATTGGCGGCAATTCTTACCGATTCGAATATTGCAATTGAATCTTATGATGCAATAATCGATGTTGATGAAGCGGGAAACATGACTGTAGATGAAACATGGGTTATTCGATATCCAGAGGGATATAATGTTCGTTTTCGCGATTTAAAATATGGAAAAAATCATCTTAATAATCCCTTAATGTCAGGGTTGAATTACCAAAACGATCAATCTGCTTTGGATTTGAATACGATAAAGGCAAGAGTTTCTTATATTGATGGTGATGATATCATTGATATTACCGATAAAATAGGGATTGGTTATTCTTATCTTGGAGATAGGGATGAACTCGGTGAACCAATTGAATGTTATCCGTATAGTTCGGAGTGTGAATCAGTTTTTGTCAATTTACAAGCTGTTGGCGGAATGAAAGAAAAAATGGTGTTCGAATATACCTATACCATTAATGGAGCAGTAACTGGTTATGATGATATTTCTGAATTGAATTGGGTATTGTTTGCTGGTGTTGAAGCTACTGTCAAAAAAGCCCAAGTAAAGATTAATCTTTATAATAATACAAATTTAGATGCATTACGGGTTTGGGGACATGGGTTAAGTCAAGGCAACATTGACATTACCTCTTTAAAAGAAATTAATATCAGTGCTAGAAATATAAAAACAACAGAAGAGTTGGAATTCCGTATTTTAATGGACAACACTACTGTAGCTAATATTGCGAATGATAATGTCATTGTTGGAGCTATGCAAGAAAAGATTATCAATTATGAAAGCAAATTAGCAAGAGAAACGAATATTAAAAATATAATTGCTAAAACGATAAACTTATTGACTATCATATTAGTTATAGTTATGGTTTATATCACCTATAAAGTATATAAAAAATATGATAAAGAATATGTTCCGGAATTTTCAGGTATTTACTATCGGGAATTGCCTTATGACTATACACCGGCAGAAATGAGTTTTTTGTACTATTTTGGGAAAACGAATGATGAGGATGTTACCGCAACCCTTCTCGATTTGGTGCGTAAAGGTTATCTGGAATTAGAAGTAGCGCCATCGGTTACCAATAAAAAAAGGAATGATATGACCATTCATTTAAAACAAGATAAACCACTGACTAAATTATTACCTCATGAAGAGCATATCATTCAATGGTTTATCAAGGATATTGGTGATGGAAGCAAAGTAACTATTGATCAGATTGAAAAATATGGGAAGAAGAGTTATGCGGAAGCGACTAAATTTACAAATCGTGGATCTCAATTTAAACGAAAAGTAAAAACAGAAGCGGAGAAACATGATTTCTTTGAAAATGCCGCCGAAAAGGCAAAAAACAAGGCGCAAATTTACGTATTGTTACCGATTGCTTTTGCTATAATATGCTTATTGATTGTACCTATGCTTGATGTTGATGCAAGTGTTAATGGCTTTATTTCTTTAGCGATTATGGTGGCTTATCTTGTTTACTTATATTCAATAAAAAGAAGAAGTAAAGAAGGAAATGAACAATTTGCTAAGTGGAAAGCTTTTAAGCGATTTTTAGAAGAATTCAGTATGATGAAGGATTACCCAATGCCAAGTGTTGTTGTTTGGGAACATTATTTGGTATATGCGACATCACTCAAAATTGCTGATAAGGTTATGGCTCAATTACGAGTTAAATTACCAGAGATGGATACGGAGGAAGGAACATTTTTATCTAATCGATATGTATATCCTGGATTCTATTATGGATATATGGTTAATCGAATTAATAGATCTGTTTCGATTGCAAAAAATAATGTCGTTAGTACGATTGCAAGGCATAATACAAGCAGTGGATCGGGACATGGTGGTGGATTTAGTGGTGGATCGTCTTTTGGTGGCGGTGGAGGCGGAGCTCGAAGCCGTTAAAATATAAAAGGAAAGAAAATAGGAGGAAGTAAAGATGATTTTATTAGGCGTTGGTGGAGTAATTACAATTGTTATTGTAGTTTTTTTAGTGCTAGTTCTTGTAGGTTTTGTTGTCAGTAATTATAACAAATTAGTTGAACTAAGAAACAAGGTAAAAAATCAATGGCATCAAATCGATGTTCAATTAAAACGTAGATTTGATATGATTCCTAACTTAGCAGAAACAGTAAAAGGATATGCTAAGCATGAAGAAGCAATTTTTGGTGAATTTGCGAAAGCAAGGGGATTATATGCTCAAGCTTCACAAACAGGAAATGTTGCAGAGATGGCTGAAGCTAATAAAGGATTGGCAGGAGCTTTAAGTAGATTGCTTGTTGTTCAAGAACAATATCCAGAATTAAAAGCAAATGCTAATTTCCAACAAATGATGCAGGATTTAAAAGAGACAGAAGACAAGATTGCTTACCAAAGACAATTTTATAATGATGTTGTACAAATAAACAACAATAAAGTAGAAATGTTTCCAAGTAATATTGTTGCAAAAATTTTTGGTTTTAAAGTTGCGGAATTCTTTGTTTTAACTGAAGAAGGACAAAGAGAAGCACCAAAAGTATCATTTTAAAAAAATAAGCATGTGAATAATATCGCATGCTTTTGATATCTATATAGATTTTATAAGAGGTATATTTATGGAAAAATTATTTTGGGAGAAGGAGTATACGATAACAACGAATAGCCTAGATTGTTATGATCGGTTATCCTTGGTAGGAATTCTCGATTTATTGCAAGATGCAGCGGGTTATCATGCTACTCTTTTAGGACTTGGATTTGATGATTTAAAAGAAATAGGAATTACCTGGCTTTTAGTGAGAACGAAAATAGAGATAATGAAAGAATTACCATCGATTAAAAAAGTAAAAGTGAAAACATGGCAAAGTTATAAGGGTCGTGTTGATTATGAAAGAGACTATCTAGTTTGTGATGAAAACGATGAGGTACTGATCAAAGGCACTAGTAAATGGTGTTTGATAGAATCTATGACTCGTCGGATTGTTCCAACATCGAGATTAAGTGTAGACATCACTTATCCAGGTAAGCGTAATTATGAAAAGCGATTTGAAAAACTGAATTTTTCGCTAGACGATGTGATAGATGAAAAGACCTATACTGTTTATCAAAGCCATCTTGATCATAATTTTCATGTAAACAACACCAAATATGGTGAGTTTATCCTGAACACTATTTCTCTTTCACAGGATGAACAAATTAAAAATTTTGAAATTAATTATATAAAAGAAGTTCGCCTTAATAACGAACTGACAATTAAATTTAATAAACAAAAAAATCAATATTTTATTGAGGGATATAGTAATAATGAACTAGCAATTAGAAGTTTTTTAGAAGTTGAAAAGCGCTAATTGCTTTTTATAATAAAAAAACCCCTAATAGGGATTATTTATCTTTCTTTTCTAAACGTTTATTAAAACGTTCTACACGACCAGCAGCTTGAACAAATTTTTGTTGCCCTGTATAGAAAGGATGACATTTTGCACAGGTATCTACACGCATTTCTTTTAAAACAGAACCAGATTCAAAAGTGTTGCCACAAGATGTGCAAACAACAGTTATTTTGTTGTATTTTGGATGAATTCCTTTTTTCATAGTTTTACTCCTTCCGCCATAGTTTATCTAACTATAGTAAGTTTCCTGGTATATTATATAATAAAATGTGATGGAAGTCAAGATAAAATATAAGTGATTACAACGAGAGTGTTCCCTTTTTTTTCCTTAAAGAAAAAAACAGGAGATACCATTAAGGACAAAGTAATAAAAAAACTTTATAAAATAAATTAAATATTGTATAATATATATGAGAAAATAAGTTAAGGAGACCACGTATGGATTTACAATTAAAAGATGGTTGGATAGAAGTCATTACGGGAAGTATGTACGCTGGGAAAACCGAAGAACTATTGCGAAGAATTAAAAGAATAGAATACGCAAAAAAAAGGGTTATTGTTTTTAAACCGAAGATTGATGACCGCTATAGTAGTTGTGAAGTTGTTTCTCACAACAACGGAAGGACAAAATCGGTTAATGTTACTAAGTCATCAGATATATTAGATTATTTAGTTGAGCCATATCCTTATGCAATTGCGATTGATGAAGTGCAATTTCTCGATGAAAAAATTATCGGCGTTTGTGAGAAGTTTGCCAATAAAGGCGTGCGAGTTATCGTTGCTGGATTAGATCGTAACTTTCGTGGGGAGCCATTTGGAGTAATGCCGGAATTACTGGCAAGGGCTGAATATGTTACCAAATTGGTAGCTATTTGTAGTGTTTGTGGTGCTCCAGCAACAAGGACACAGCGTTTAATTAACGGACAGCCAGCTAATTATAATGACCCGATCATTTTGGTAGGAGCAAAAGAACAATACGAAGCTCGATGTCGTCATTGTCATCAAGTACCAGGTAAAGATGATGATTAAAAATGATGAATACTATATGAGGATTGCTATCTTAGAAGCAAAAAAAGCATATATAAAAGGCGAAGTTCCTGTTGGTGCCATCATAGTTTACCAAGATAAAATCATTGCCCGCGGATATAATGTAAGAGAAACAAAGAAAAGCGTTTTTGGGCACGCAGAAATAGTGGCGATTATGAAAGCTACAAAAAAATTGAAACAAAAGTTTCTTGATGGTTGTTCTTTGTACGTTACTTTGGAACCTTGTCTTATGTGTGCAGGCGTAATTCAAGCAGCAAGAATCAAAAAAGTAATTTATAGTGCTAGAGAGCCAAAGTTTGGTTGTTTTGAAAGTCAGGGAAATGTCTACCAACTATTCAAAGGAAACCATGATGTACAGGTAATTGGGGGATTGTTAGAAGAAGTTACGTCACAGATGATGAAAGATTTTTTTAAGACAATAAGAGAAAACAAGTTATGATATTACCTTGCCTAAATCTAGCATTAATGGTATAATTTATAGGTAATAATCTCGCTTTAAGTACCCATATTCAATATTAAGCAGTGAATCAGGTCAGGTCGTGACTGAAGCAGCCTTAAGCTTAACTTAGTATGTGGGTATGGGTACTTAAGGTGAGATTAATGAGGAAAGCTCTTATTGATAAGAGCTTTTTATTTTTTAGGAGAAAAACATGTTTAAAATTGGAAATGTAGAAATAAAAAATTCAATTGTACTGGCTCCATTGGCAGGATATACAAATCAAGCCTATCGCAAGATAATCAAAGAATTCGGTGTAGGACTTGTTTATACAGAGATGATTAGCGCCAAAGGGCTTGTATACGATAACGATAAAACTTGGTACTTAACAGAAATAGCAGATAGTGAACATCCCATAGCGGTGCAACTTTTCGGTGGAAACGCTGAAGATTTGGTAAAAGCAGCGGTGATGATTGATCAAAAAACAAAAGCTGATATTATTGATATTAATATGGGATGTCCAGTAAAGAAGGTTATTAAAGCGGATTCTGGTGTAAAAATGATGCTGGATATAAAAAAAGCATATGATATTGTTAGTCAGGTTGTGCAAGCTGTAAAGAAACCGGTGAGTATAAAAATGAGGGCGGGTTGGGATCATCAAAATGTTAATTGTTGTGAATTCGCAAAAGCGATGGAACAAGCAGGAGTAGCGATGATTACCATTCATGGTAGAACGAAAAGCGATTTATATGGCGGACGCGTTAATCTGGATTATATTAAAAAGGTAAAAAAGAGCGTTAAAATTCCCGTCATCGGTAATGGTGATATCAAATCTGTGAAAGATGCAGTAAGAATGTTCGAGTATACCAATGTCGATGGAATCATGGTTGGGCGAGGAACGCTTGGTAATCCATGGTTAATGAGGGATTTGGTAGATTATTTTTCCGGTAAAACGACTGATGCTCCTCCAACAAAAAAAGAAAAAATCGCCATGATTAGACGACATTTTCAAGAATTATTGCAAATAAAAAGTGAGAAAATTGCCGTATTAGAAATGCGAACTCTAGCAGCTTGGTATGTGAAGGGATTTCAGTACGCGAAAGAATTCAAACAAAAATTAATCAGTATCAAAACAAAAGAAGAACTGAATTTATTAATCGACGAACTAGAAAAAAGTATAAATGAGGAATAGTAAAATGAGAACAAAATCGATGCACGTTAGAGATAATGTTTTATATATGGGAGAATATAGTTTAATAGATCTTGCAAAAAAATATGGAACTCCCTTATATGTATATGATGAAATAGGAATTAACGATAAAATAGAAAAATTCAAAAATAATTTTAAAAGCGATCAATTCGAATGTGAGGTAGTATATGCTTCTAAAGCATTTATTGCCCCATATTTGTGTAAGATTCTTGCTCAAAACAATTTTAGTATTGATTCAGTGAGTGAAGGAGACTTATATTTAATAAATAAAAGCGGATTTCCTATGAATAAAGTCGTTGTTCATGGTAATAATAAATTGACGAGTGAATTAACACTGGCTTTAGATTATGGAGTAGAATATTTAGTTGTTGATAATCTTACTGAATTATTGAAATTAGAATATTTAGCTAATCAAAAGCAAAAACCATTAAAGACATTAATTAGAGTTAATCCAGGAATTGAAGCACATACTCACGCTTATATTGAAACTGCAAATCTGAATTCTAAGTTTGGTGAATCGATTTTTGCGCTAGATATTTTAGAACAAATGATAGAAGTTTATCACAATTCCAAATATTTAACTTTGGAAGGGTTCCATGCTCATATAGGTTCCCAGATTAATAATCCCAATAGTTTCCTTTTGGAAATAAAAATAATGTGTCAGTTTATGCGTGACTTTTCTAAAAAAACAGGTTTTTCTTTTCCAACATTGAATATTGGTGGCGGCTTCGCTATTAAATATTTAGATGATGATGTTGAGATAGACTTACCTACTATGCTACAGTCAATTGTTAGAGCGGTAGAAGAAGAAAATGAAAAATCTGAGACAATGAAAATAAAGAAATTGATGATAGAACCGGGAAGGTCATTAGTAGGTGATTCCGGAGTTACACTTTATACGTGCGGAAGTAAAAAGACAACATATAGTGGTAAAAATTACATTTTCGTCGATGGGGGAATGTCAGATAATATTCGTCCTGCTTTATACCAGGCGAAATATACCCTTGATGTTGCCAACAAAGTGGTTTCACCAACAAAAGAAAAATATGATGTAGTGGGAAAATGCTGTGAGAGCGGCGATATCGTTGTAACCGATATAATGGTTGGTGAGATTCATAAAGGTGATATTATAGTAGTATACTCTACTGGTGCTTACTGTTATTCGATGTCGATGAACTATAACAGTTTACCAAGAGGCGCTGTTATTTTTGTCAATGGAGATAAAATTACAACAGCAATAAGAAAACAAAGCTTCAGGCACATGTTTGAAACCTGTGTTTTTGAGGAAAAAGAGATAAAGATATTTGATATTCATAGCGATATGCTATACGATTTGAATAAACAAAGTTTATTAGGAAACCATACAAGATTTAAAGATTACCATGTCCCTCAATTGCAAAATAGTTGCATCAAAGGAGCAGTTTGGACGATGTATTCTCCGGATGATTTTAATTTATTGGAAGCGGTAGAGCGGGCAATTAGCGAAATAGATTTACAAGAATTGCCAGGATTTGAAGTCATCTTCGGACTTGAAGGGTTGCGAAACTTAGAAAAGGTTGAGGATATCGATAAGTTATATGAACTAGGTTTTAGACATGCGATGTTGACTTGGAACGAAGAAAACAAATATGCGACAGGAGTTGGAGGCAATTCCAATAGAGGATTAACTGAAGAGGGTATTCGTTTAGTGAAACGTATGGAAGAACTGGATATGATTATTGACCTGGCGCATTTAAACGAAAAGAGTTTTTATGATGTCTTAAAAGTGGTTAACAAGAATATTGTTTTTTCCCATGGATGTGTAAAAGATATTTGTTCTCATCGTCGTAATGTGACAAACGAACAAATGCTTGCTTTAAAAGCGGTTGATGGGTTGTTAGGATTAACCCTAGCAAAGAACTTTGTCAGTCCAATAGAAGAAGAAAAAGATTTAGCTCATTTCTTGAACCATCTGGATAGAGCTGTTGATATAATGGGAATAGATCGTGTTTGCTTCGGTTTTGATTTTATGGATTATTTATCGGAATTTCCTAATGATAATATCATCGATGTACCAAATGCAACAAAAGCTTTTCGTATTGTTGATGGAATGAGAAAAAGAGGTTATACAGAAGTAGAGATTGAAAAGATTTGTTGGGGCAATTTTTATAATCGATATAAAGATAAAGTTGTTTTAAAAGGAGAAAAGAAATGATAAAGGACAAGGTTGATGGATTAAATAACCTAATTAAAAAAGCACTGGAAGAGGAAACATTTCCCGGGGTAAACTATTGCTTAATTACCGATAAAGATGAAATCTATGGATGTTTTGGAAAAAAAGCAAATTATCCAGAAGTAGAAGAAAACGATATCGAAACCTTATATGATATGGCTTCTTGTAGCAAGGTAATCAGTACAACTACGTCGATTATGATGTTATTAGAACAAGGGAAATTAAGGCTTTACGATTCAGTTAAAAAATATATTCCCCGTTTTCGCTATGAAAAAATAACGATATGGGATTTGTTAACCCATTCGTCGGGTTTACCTGCTGATATTATTCGTGCTTCTCGATTACAAAGCCGTGAAGAAGCGTTAGATAAAATCTTTGATGCCTTGTTAATTTATGAAACAAATACTAAAATAGTTTATTCCGATTTAGGATTTATTTTGTTAGGGTTGATTGTTGAAAAAATTAGCGGCATGGGACTTGACGAGTTCGCTGAAAAAAATATATTTATTCCTTTAGAAATGACATCAACAGGCTATAATCCTCAAGATGTGCAAAGATGTGCACCGACAGAAGAACGCAAAGACGCTGTATATAATGGCATTTTGCGAGGAAAAGTTCATGATGAAAAAGCATATATTCTCGGAGGAGTAGCAGGACATGCCGGACTATTCTCTTGTGTTAAGGATATAAGTCATTTTATCAAGATGATTTTAAATGATGGTGTTTATAAGGGAAAACAAATTTTGAGTAAAGCGACGATTGACTTGTTATTTACCCCCCAAGTGGCTATGAAAAATGGCGTCTCTTTAGACGATGATACAAGAGGCTTGGGATGGATTGTCAGAGGTACTGTGTGCTCTGCCGGTGATTTGGCAAGTCCACAAACCATTTTACATACAGGCTTTACAGGAACCAATATTTTTATTGATCGCATTAACAGGGTTGGTTTTTCAATGCTATCAAATCGTGTTCATCCAACTCGGGAAAATGTGAAAATAATACCATTCAGAGGAATGTTGGGTAATTATATAATAGCTAATTTTGGAGGAAGAAATAATGGAAATTAAAAATTTCACCAAAGAAATGATCAGCGATGTAGTAAAACTATGGAACGAGAGTGTCGTGCCTTATTCTATCTTTGCAGAGTTTACTGATGAAAGCTTCGCTGAAAAATTTTTAAACAATCCTTTTTATGATAATGATGGTAGTTGTGTTGTTGTTGATAAGGAGAAAATTATTGCTTTTGGGAATGCTACTTATAACAACAACGGCTTAGAACCAGAAAAAACACCAGGATATATTACTTGTGTTGTTGTTGATAAGAATTATTGGCGTCAAGGAATTGGTAGTAAAGTCTTATTTCATCTTGAATCATTTTTAAAAAGCAAGAAAAAAACATTTATTCGCACCTTTTTTGCTAATCCAATCAACTTAAAATGGTATGTTCCTGGTTATCATAAACATGAACATGCTGGAGCTCCAGCCGTTGAAATTAATAGTCCGTTTTACTTTTTGCTGATGGCAAATGGATATAATATCAATGGTCAACAAGATGCTTACCACATCAATTTAACAAACTTTAAGATGCCACAAAAGGTATTAGATAAAATCGCTGAAAATGAAAAAGAAGGATATACAATTACTATTTATGATGAGAAAAAGCATTATGGATTTGATGAATTGTTTGATGCTCTAGGTAGTGAAGGATGGAGACAAGCGATTAATAATAATCTTGCTAGAGAAAAACCATTACCAATTTTAATTGTTCAGAAAGAGGGAGAAATCCTTGGTTTTACTGGTCCGATTAACAACGAACCAAGCGGAAGAGCTTATTTAGCAGGTGTGGCAATTCATCCAAAAGCTCAGGCTCGTGGACTTGGAAAAACGATGTTTTGTATGTTGTGTCAAAAATCAAAAGAAAATGGTTCTACATTTATGACATTATTTACTGGGTCTGATAATAAAGCAAGAAATATCTATCTATATGCTGGTCTAAGGGTAGTTCGTTCATTTGCAATCATGAGAAAGGAACTTGTTTAAAATGGCAAAAACATTTATGGCAATCGGTGGGCATGTTGGTGATATGGAATTAACAGCGGGATGCGTACTGGCTCATCAAGCTGTCCATCAAAATAAAATTATTACAGTTGCTCTAACTGCTGGAGAAAGAGGAAATCCCAAAAATATGAGCCAGGAAGATTATCGTGTGCAAAAAATAAAAGAAGCACAGGAGTTTGCTGAAATGTTAAATGGTGAAGCAATTGTTCTTGATTATCGAGATGGCGAACTTCCGGATAACGAAGAAGTAAGATGGCAAGTGGCAGCTTTAATCAGAAAATATCGCCCTGATGTTATTTTTACTCATTGGGAAAAAAGTATGCATAAAGACCATATCACAACAAATAAAATAGTTGTAGATGCTTCTTTTTGGGCAGCTATTGATGTAGGAGATAAATTGGCAGGAACCCCTTGCTGGGCCCCCGTTTATTTTTGTGAAAACTGGGAAGATAGAGAAGATTTTGATCCTTACATCATTGTCGATTGTAGCGATGGTTATGATTTATGGTGTAAAGCGATTCAAAAACATTGGTTTATTATGAATAGTCCTTCATTTAGATATTATGATTATTATACGCATTTAACCTATGTGCGAGGAGCATTGGGTAAATATCAACATGCACAATGTTTTAATGTTAAAGGATACCAAAAATTTACTAAGGTTACTTTTTAATCTATGAAGGCTAAACCAAACAAGTTGAAAGTCAATGATACAATTGGCTTAGTTTGTCCATCCTTTAAAAATCCCGATTCATCCTCAACAGAAAGAGCGGTTGAATATCTTACAAGCAAAGGCTACCAAGTAAAAGTTGGAGAAACTTGCTATGCAAGCGAGGGATATCTGGCAGGAAGCGACCAATTGCGGGCTCATGATTTAGAAAAGATGTTTCTTGATGATGAGGTAAAAGCAATTATTTGCATGCGTGGTGGTTATGGCGCGAGTCGGATGGTAGATTTAATCGATTATGAAAAAATAAAAAAACATCCTAAAACATTTATTGGATATAGTGATATTACTGTCTTATTAAATGCGATTTATCATAGAGCGAAAGTACCAACAGTTCATGGAATGGTAGGATTTGCTTTTGGAACAGAGAAGTTTGCTGGTGAAAGCGAAAAAGATTTTTGGAAATTTATGTTAGAAAAACAAAAAAATCGCATTTTAAAAGATCCGTTAAATCAAACAAAAACCCTAATAGGTGGAACGTGCTGTGGCGAGCTTGTTGGTGGTAATTTGAGTTTATTGGCAACAATGATTGCCAGTGATTATGGGGCTGATTTTGAAAATAAGATTATTTTTATTGAAGAAGTAGAAGAGGAACCTTATAAGCTAGATCGTTATTTTTCAGCTTTACGTCTTTCTGGCAAACTGGAAAAAGTAAAAGGATTTGTCTTTGGCTATTTTATAGAATGCGAGCCTTCAGAAAAAAGAAAAGGGACACAAACTTATGTTGAGCTGATTAAAGAGTACTTTGCTCATTATCAAAAACCTACCATTTATGACTTCCCATCAGGACATTCTTATCCATTCATTAACCTTCCAATAGGTATTAAAGTAAAACTGGATGCTGATGAAAAAACTATAACTATTAAGGAAGAATTTTATAAAGAATAAAAAGGAGAAACTATGCAAAAAGCGCTTAAGAGATTTACGCTTCCGGGATATGTCACTTATTATGGAACAACGAAAAAGGTTATGATACCGACAGAATATCAAGAAAAAGACGAGGAATTACGCGGGGTATGGTTTTCCACTGTTGGTAATATTGACATTCCTCGAATGACTAATCCAGATGAGATTAAACAATATTTATTAGGAGTTATTAATAAAGTAAAAGAGTTCAACATGAATACTGTAGTTTTTCAAGTTAGACCGATGAACGATGCTTTTTATCCTTCAAAACTAAATCCATGGAGTCGCTATATTACAGGAACAGAAGGAAAAGATCCTGGATTTGATGTGTTTGGATATTTTGTTGAAGAAGCAAAAAAAGCAGGGATAACGACACATGCTTGGATAAATCCATATCGTGTTACTGGTCAAAAACTCGATGAACTAAACATGACTAAACAAGAATTTTTAAACAAACTCGACAAGAAAAATTTTGCTCGTAAACATCCTGAATGTGTCATTAGTACATCATTATCAAAACTGATTCTTGATCCGGCAAGTTCTAAAGTTAGAAAGTTTGTTACGGATACGGTAATAGAAATAGCGCAAAATTACGATATAAAAGCTATTCATATCGATGATTATTTTTATCCATATGAGCCAATTGCTGATGAAGATGAAGAAAGAAAATTCAAAGAAAGCAAGTTTGATAAACTATCTGATTTCAGGAGAAACAATGTTGATAAACTAATTAAAATGATTTCACAAAAACTAAAAAAACTAGAAAAGAAGATTGAATTTGGTATCAGTCCTTTTGGTATCTATCGAACTAACGCTAAATTTTTTGAAAAGGATGAAGTAGATGAGGCTTCATGGGATAAAGGTTCAAACAATCATAAAGGTTGCTTTACTTGTTATAAAGGATTATATGCGGATGTATATTTATGGATGAAAAAGAAATGGATTGACTATGTAGTACCTCAAAACTATTTTGACTTCAGCAATACTAAAATTGATGAAAAAGGAGAAGAAACCTGCCGAGTTCGTTATGCTGACCTGGCTAAATGGTGGAGTTGGGCTGCAAAGAAAACAGATACAAAACTCTATATGGGACAGGGATTTTATCGTTATTCTGATGAGGGAGATTGGTCTAATCCTGAAGAAATTATCAATCAGTTAAGATTCAATCAAGTGTTTCCTAATATAAAGGGAACCCTGTTTTTCACATACAAAAATTTTGTTGAAGAAAAAGTTCCTTCAGCTGTTAAAGCTCGAGAATTATTAAAAGAACTTTGGAAAAAACCAGCAAAAGAAATATAAAATGAGTGGCACTTTTTAGTGCTGCTTTTTTATGTAGGAAATAATTATTAAGACACAATTGCTTTTAAAAGTCTTTACCATTAAAATAGACTTCCAAAAACCAAAAACCTTAAATTATTTTAAATTGGTCTTGAAAAAAAATCGTTTTAATAGTATAATTGGAAAAACTATTATATGGTTAATTTTTTCCGTTTTGATTTTTAAAATATAATTAGGAGAAAGCTATGTATAAGATATACCCTAACGTCAAGAAAATTTTTTTGGAACAAGGAGAATTTCTTGTGAAAGAAAAATTGACTGTTTTTTTTCAAGATGAAAAAGAAAACGTTTTTACCTTAACCAAAGAGTTTATCGATGAAAAGAAGAAAGTTACTGAAACAACAGCAGATATCATTTTCATTAAAGACGCTCAATTAGGTGAAGAAGCTTACAAATTAGAAGTCAAAGAAAAGATTTACATTTACTATCAAACAAGAAGAGGAGCACTTTTTGCCCTCCAAACTTTGAAACAAATTGTTAGTCAAGGAAAAACAAAAATAAATCATTTACAAATATTTGATGAACCAGATATAAAAATAAGGGGATATATGCTGGATATCAGTCGCGACAAAGTCCCCAAAATTACAACAATCAAATCAATTATTTCCAGGATGGCAGAACTAAAGATGAATCATTTTGAACTATATGTTGAGGGATTCTCTTTTGAATATCAAAGCTTTCCCCAATTTTTAGAGGAAGATGGATACATTAGCATCAAAGAATATCAAGAACTTGAAAAATATGCGAACGATTTAGGAATTGATATGGTACCAAATCAAAATGGATTTGGTCATATGGCAAAATGGTTAGCAACAGAGGAGTTTAAAGATTTGGCTGAGTGTCCAGAAGGAATTTTTTTGTGGGGAAGGCATCGTAAGCCGAGCACATTAAATCCGCTGGATCCGCGTTCGCTTGAACTCATTACGAGAATGTATTCAGATATGCTACCTTATACTAAATCTTCTTGCTTCAACATGAATTTTGATGAACCTTTTGAATTAGGTAAAGGGAAAAGCAAAGAGGAATGTGAAAAAAGGGGAATTGGGAATGTCTATATTGATTATGTTTTAAAAGCTTATGAAATTATAAAACAATACCAGAAAACACCATTAATTTGGGGAGATGTCTTGATTAAACACCCTGACTTATTAAGTCGATTACCAAAAGATATGATTTTTGTTGATTGGGGATATGATGCAACTCATCCATTCGATAAAAATTTAAGCCTTTTAAAGAAACTGGGAATTCGATTTATGGCAGCACCGGGTACAACAAGCTGGTCGAGTTTTACAGCACGTAATCGTGATTGGTCCGAAAACATCACCAACGCTTGTCTAGCGGTAAAACAACATGGCGGGGAAGGTGTTCTCTTGACTGATTGGGGTGATTTTGGTCATTTACAATTTTTACCGATTTCTTATCCGGGGCTTGTTTATATGGGGCTATATTCATGGAGAATGAAAGAAGGAACCTATTTAAGCCTAAAAGACTATTTAAATGCTTATATTTTTGCTGATAAAGCAGAAATTATGGGTGAATGTTTACTGGATTTAGGTAATTATTACCGCTTTGAAAAAGATTATCGGAGCAATGGGACACCAACATTCTATCATTTTATGTGGGCAAGTCTTGCCAATGGCGAAAAAGATAAGATCCAATATTACATCGACCGAGTTAAAACAACGTTTTTAAGTGAAAAGAAATTTAATTTAATGCAGAAATTTTTAGATTTCAAGGAATATGAATTAGAATTAACAGAAATGAACTGCAATGATGCTGATTTGGTAAAAGCGGAAATGAAACAAGCGATTCGTTTTATCCGCATGGCACAAAAAGTTAACATAGGATTAAATAAAAAAATTGATGTTCGTTTACGAAAGAAATATCTAGAAGAAATCGTAAGCGTAAAAAAACAATTTATCAATGAACAAAAAAGACTTTGGCATATCAGAAATAAATCGGGGGGATTCGAAGATAGTATCTTCCTTGTAACAGAATTTATCGACTTTGCTGAAAGCATGTTAGAATTTTTGAATAGAAGAGGTGAAGATTATGAAATCTAAGATTAAATATAACCCCGAAGTTACTAAAAAATTAGTTATATGGTTAATATTATTAGCGATTGTAGGGCTATTGGGTGGTTCAATTGTCAAGAGCTATGAATCGAATCACACTACATCGAATTCAAAGCTATTAGATGTGGAAATCCCATCGGGAAGTTATGAAAATTATCTTAAAGTAAAAGCAGGAATAAATCCTAATCGTTTAGAAGAATTTGATTTAGCTGATTACTGGCAATATTTGAATTTCCCTGAAGATAAGGTTATTTATGTTGATGGAAATACAGCAAAAGCTAGCGAAGATGCTACTGATTTTGTTGCCAACTATTTAGTTGATGGCAAAAAAGGTTATTATACAGGGGAAAACGGAACAGCTACTTGGGATATAAAGAACATTCCAGAAGCGGGACTTTACCATTTAATTATCAATTACTACATGCCACAGGGTGGTGGAAGTAATGCTGAGAGATTAATTAAAATCAATGATGAAGTATTATTCAGCGATTTAAATAATATTACTTTTTATCGTGTTTGGGCAGACAAAGAACCAATCAAACAAGATATTTCAGGTAATGATTTGAAACCAACACAGATAGAAATATTCTCAGAAAGAACTACTTATTTGCGTGATGAAACAGGGTATGTAGCAGAACCGTTTATGATTTATTTCGAAGCGGGGGACAACACAATCTCATTCACCTCATTACGTGAGAACTTAGTAGTCTTTGGCTTTGAAATTGTTTCTGTTCAAACTCGTTTAACTTATGCAGAATATTTAGAAGAACATAAAGATGTAAAGAAAGTAAGCAATTATCTGGAAAAGATTGAAGCTGAAACGGCATTTGAACGTTCATCACCAACCTTATATGCTACTGGTGATAGGACAAGTCCATTAAATACTCCTGCTGACCCAGTTAAAACAAAATACAATTCTATCGGTGGATCAAAGTGGTCAACCCCAGGAGATTGGATTTCTTGGAAAGTGATTGCACCGGAAGCCGGATTCTATCATATTTCTTTTAGAGCTAAACAAAATTTATCGCGTGGTTTATTCTCTACGAGAAGAGTTTATATTAATGACGAAATTCCTTTTAAAGAAGCAAACAATGCTCGTTTCTATTATAGTAGTGACTGGGAAATTATTACTATTGGTAATGAAGAAGAAAAGTATTTGTTTTATCTTAAAGAAGGAGAAAACACAATTACATTAGAAGCGACATTAGGCGATTATGGAGATCCGATCAGTAAAGTCCAACAGGTAATTGATGATTTAAGTGAACTTTACTTAAAGATAATTTCTATCACAACTGCAAATCCAGATGAATATCAGGAATATAATTTGTATGGTGATAATGCACGTATCTCTACAGATAAAAAAGGACGCACTATGGAAAAGATATTCTCTGATAGTGCCAACACCTTAAATAAAGTATCTGAATATATAACAAGTCTTACTGGTGAAAAGAGTAGTTTGAATAATACTCTGGATAAGACCGTATTACAAATTGGTGGCGAAGTAACCAGAAATGGTAAGACTTCTGACTTAGGTGGTTTTGCCTCAAAACCATGGAATGTTACGAAAGATTTAACTGAGTTTAAGAGTAACTTGTCCGCTTTAGGAACTTGGATTTTGGATATTAAAGAACAATCATTGATGATTGAATGTCTATGGGTTCATTCGCATGACGCGAAATTGCCAAATGCCAATGCGAATTTCTTCAAACAAACATGGTTCCAAATTAAAGGATTCTTCTTATCATTCTTCTTTGATTATGAATCAATTGGTGTTACAAGTACAGAAGGATTTGAAAAAGAAATCGAAGTTTGGTACCTAACTAGTGAATCAACCGGTCGTGAACAAGTCAATGCGGTTAAGAATTTGATTGATACGACATTTATTCCGGATACAGGGATTAATATCATCTTAAAAATATTAGCACCAGGAGTGCTATTACCAGCAACATTGGCTGGAACTGGACCTGATGTTGCTATTAATGTAGGTGGCGGATTACCAGTTAATTATGCATTGCGTGGAGCTATTTATGATATTAGTCAGCAAGAAGACTTTCATAAAGTAACGGGAATTTGTACGGCGGAAAACGCAGCAAAGGGTCATTGCACACAGAATAATGGAAATTATTCAAAAGATGATTATGTAAAATATGATTATCCAGAATATGCAAGATTCCAATATAGTTCAATGATTCCTTATGAATTAGAAGGCGGATATTATGCACTACCAAATACCTCATCTTTCTTAGTCATGTTTTATCGAACAGATATCTTTGAGGAAAATGGATGGACAGTTCCAAAGACATGGGATGATGTAAAATTACTGGTGACAGAATTACAGGTATCAAACCTTGATTTCTACTTACCATTTGAAGATGCAGGTTCGATTATCTATGCGACTCTTCTATATCAGATGGGTGGTCAATTCTATCGTAATGATAACAAAGAATCTGACTTTGATTCAGAAGTAGGTATGATAGCCTTTGAGAATTGGTGTAGTTATTTTACTGACTATAGTTTCTTATTAGCGGCTAACTTTACCAATCGTTTTAGAACAGGTGAAATGCCAATTGGTATTGCTTCCTATGAATTATTTAATGTTTTAACCGTATTTGCTCCTGACATTATGGGTAAATGGACGTTTGCGCCACTTCCAGGAACATACCGCGCCGATAACACCTTCAATAATAGTGGTGTTACCAGTGGAACAGCTGTTGTTGTTATGGAGCAAGCGAAAGATAAGGATTCATCATGGGAATTCTTAAAATGGTGGACGTCATCAGAAACACAATATAGTTATGCACGAGAACTTGAATCTATTTTAGGTGCTGCAGCTCGTCATAATACTGCTAATATTGAGGCATTTAAATTATTGCCTTGGTCAAAAGCAGAAAGAGAGATATTATTATCACAATGGGGAATCACAGTTGGTGTTCCAGAAGTTGCTGGTGGTTACTATGTAGGACGAAATCTAGAGAATGCAATTCGTGCTGTCATCAATAACGATGCTAATCCACGAGAGACATTTAACGATTATATCGTTTTAATTAATAGTGAGATTACCAGAAAACGTAAAGAATTTGGATTACCAGTAGATTAGGATTGGAGTATTGTTATGGAAAAAGATATAAGACAAGAAAATAAACCAAACTTTTCAAAACGTTTCTCAGAGTGGCGAGAAAAGCGAAGATTAAAAATGGATCTTTGGAGTAGAAAGAAGCCATTTAGAAGAAAGATGTATTTAAATAGGGAACTCTATGTCATGATGTTCCCCTACCTTCTCCTATTTACAACTTTCACAGTAATCCCTGTTCTTATGAGTTTGGGATTAAGCTTTACCGACTTTAACTTATTGGAATGGCCACCAGGATGGGTAGGATGGGAAAATTATCTTAACCTATTTTTAGAGGATCCTATTTTTATCACTGCATTAAAGAATACATTAATTATTGCGGTTATTGTAGGTCCAGGTGGATATCTATTATCCTTTGTATTTGCTTGGTTAATTAATGAATTACCTCGTTATTTGAGAGCAGTGGTTACATTTGTATTCTATGCTCCAGCCTTAACAGGTGCTATTTCAATTTGGCGTTTAATATTCTTTAGTGATTATTATGGATGGGCAAATTCATTATTAATGAAATTGCAGATTATTCGTGAACCCATTACATGGTTAAAAGATCCTCAGTATATTTTACCAATTGTTATTCTTGTCCAATTATGGATGAGTTTAGGAGTTAACTTCCTAGCCATTATTGGTGGTTTAAAAACAGTAAACAAGGAATTATACGAAGCAGGAGCAATTGATGGTGTTAAAAACAGATGGCAAGAATTATGGTTTATTACCCTTCCGTCTATTAAAGACCAATTGTTGTTCAGTGCGGTAATACAGATTGCCAATACATTAGGTGTTGGTGCTGTTACAACAGCTCTTTGTGGATTTCCTTCGGTACAATATGCTGGACATACAATAGTAAATCATCTAACCGATTATACTAGTACTCGATTTGAACTCGGATATGCTTCAGCAATAGCAACGTTGCTATTCCTCGCATCTATTGGGTTAAATAGTTTAATTAGGAAGATGATTAGAAAGGTAGGTTCATAATATGGCGAAAACAAAAGCAGAACTTTTAAATGAAGAAACTACGCAAACTCAATTAGAAGAAATGCGCGAAAAAATAAACGCTAAAAAGGCACGCCGTATTGATTCTCGACCTTTCGCAGAAATATCCTCATTTAAAATTAAAAGCAGATCAAGAATAAAGAAACGTGTTAACCGCTCAAGAGGTGGTGACATCGCCTTATTTATCTTTCTATCTATTTGTGGTATTTTAAGTATTTTACCATTGATTCTAATTGTAAATAATGCGTTTAAACCGCTGGATGAAATTTTCAGATTCCCACCAACAATTTTTGTTAGGAATCCAACCTTAAACAATTTTGCTGACTTAGGAGTAGTTCTAGGAACATCCCTAGTACCATTCTCAAGATATTTATTCAATACTATTTTAGTGACTGTATTAGGTACTTTTGGTCACGTGTTTGTTGCTTCGATGTGTGCCTATGTGCTTGCAAAGTATCGCGTTCCTGGCTCATTGTTTATCAATGGATTAATTGTTTATTCATTGATGTTCCCTGGAAGCGTAACAGCGACACCACATTACATTATTTTGAATAGTTTAGGCTTAATCGATACTTACTGGTCAATTATTTTACCAGTAATGGCAGGTTCGTTAGGACTTTACTTGATGAGACAATTCATGGTAGGTGTCCCAATGGAATATATCGAATCAGCAAAGCTTGATGGTGCAAGTGACTTGAAAATCTATTGGTCAATTGTTATGCCAATTGTAAAACCAGCTTGGGTAACATTAATTATCCTTGACTTCCAAAGTTTATGGGGCACTTATGGGTCAACAACAATTTATCGTGAAGACTATAAGATGTTGAGTTATGCAATCAATCAGATTGCTACAGCTGGTGTTGCTCGTACTGGTACTTTAAATGCAGTATCCCTAATCATGATTACCGTGCCAATTGCTGTCTTTATATTCTCTCAAAGCAATGTAATGGATACTATGGCTCAGTCAGGTATGAAGTAGGAGGTGCGATAATGAGAAAACTAATAAAAATTCTTCTTGTTGTTGTTGCCTTTGTTTGCGGATTGGCTGCAACTAATGTGAAGGCCGCAACAGGATATATTTATTCTCACAATGGTCAAATTATTCATTCTTCAGTAGGCTTTTCTGCTACTAGCGATGGTATTTATAATGTAATTAGTTCTGCTTGGGGCGGAAAAATTGCCGCAACAGAATTTACTAGTCCAGAAGATTTATTTATCTATACCGAAACATATGAAGAAGAAGGAACGACAATCACACAAGATAAAATATATGTGGTTGACTCTGTTTCAAATAAATTGTTTGTTTTCGATGAAAATATGAATTATCTTGAAACAGTTTCTCGCTTTGAAGTAGTTCCTGATAACTTTACAAATGCTCAGTTGTTGGTAATGAGAACGAGAAAAGTTGTTTCTAGTGCAACATCAAGTGTCTTGTTTGCTGAAGGAATGTATCCATTCGCTTCTTTAAGAGCTGTTCAAGATACACCTTATGAAGAACGAACGGACAATCAAAAGTTCTATCTTGAACCATTAAAATTATCTGGTGTTTATCGATCAACAAGATATCTTCGTGATGCTAACAATGTCA
Organism: Acholeplasmataceae bacterium; assembly: GCA_012718985.1. Classification (GTDB taxonomy): domain Bacteria; phylum Bacillota_I; class Bacilli_A; order ML615J-28; family CAG-698; genus JAAYBG01. The sequence continues at coordinate 6,417 of JAAYBG010000068.1, read as the reverse complement.
TTATTGAAGGTCAATATGAAGATTTGATTTACTTATGCGATAATGGAAATAGTCAAATCATCATCGTTGATGCAAAGACATACAAAGTTGTTCAAGTAGTCAGTTCACCAACGGATGTTACTTTTTCTGGAAAAACATTTGCTCCTTCTAAAGTCGTTACGGATAGTGCGGGAAGAATGTATGTTATTTCTGATGGTATTTATGAAGGTATCATGTTAATGAGTAATCGCGGTATATTTATGCGATTCGTTGGTGTTAACTATACAACCTTAACATTCTGGGAAGCGCTTTGGCGTAACCTAGCAACCGAAACTCAAAGACAACAAATGAGTTCAATCTTACAAACAGAATTTAAAAATTTCACAATCGATAGTCAAGGGTTTATTTATACAGTATCAAGGGCATCAACTAACCCGGATACAGGGGTAAAAGATGATACAACCATGATTAAGCGAATCAATCAAGCGGGAAAAGATGTACTAACAAGAAATGGTTATGCTGTTCCTAAAGGGGACTTAATCACGATTCGAAGTGGTGCTAATGCTGGTGGATCACAATTTTCAGCGGTGGCTGTAAATGAATATGGTGTTTACACCGTTGCTGATTCCCGTAACGGACGTTTATTCACCTACGATAACGAAGGAAACTTGCTTTATATTTCTGCTGGTAGCGGTGATGAAATCAGTGATTTACGAAATCCTGTTGCTGTTCGCTATCAAGGAGAAAATGTTATCGTCCTCGATAAAAACAATAAAGCAGTAATCCGCTATCAACCAACAGAAATCGCAAAAATTATCAATAGAGCAGTTAAGTATCACTATGAAGGCGATTTGGAGTCGTCATCAGAGCAATGGGCTAATGTGATTACCGAAAATCCAAATTATGAATATGCTTATGTGGGTATTGGTAAAACCCTGTTAACATCAGGACGTTATCAAGAAGCGATGTTGTATTTCAAGACAGGATATAGCGTTGAATATTACTCAAAAGCGTATAAGTTGTATCGCGATGAAATTATTAAAAAATATTTTCCTTATGCGATGTCAGCGATTTTAGGTCTAATAGCAATCGGGGTGGGAGTTAAAACATATAAAAAGATTCGAAATAGAAAGCCAAATACAGTAGGTAAAGGTGAAGATTATGAATGAGAATGTAATAAAAGAAAAACTTAATGTATGGCAAAAAATTAGTAAATTCTTAAAGTTTTTTAAAGAAGAATTTATTACTTATCCATTGTTCATCATGTTTCATCCCCTAAAAGGCTTTGACTATTTCAAAAGAGAAAAGCGAGCAAGAATGGATGTCGCTCTCTGCTTTGTTGCCTTCTTAATCTTTTTAAGAATTTTAGAATTTCAATATTCAGGATTTATCATTAATCAGGTGAGTGTTACTGAGTTAAACAGTCTTTCAGAAATTGTTATGGTTTTAGCGCCAATCATTGTTATTACTGTAGCTAATTGGAGTATTACTACGTTGTTTGATGGTAAGGGTAAAATGAAAGAAATCTTCATGATGCTTTGCTATTCCCTATTTCCACTTGTATGGGCAAAATTCTTGGGATTATTCTTAAGTAATATTGTTTCCCAACAAGAAGAAGCAATCTATCATTTAGTAATCGGCTTAGGAACATTCTTAATGTGCTATATGGCTTTCTTTGGCTTTATTTCGATTCATGAATTTGGCTTATTGAAGTGTATAGGAACATTAATCGCTACTGCGGTAGCTATTCTAATTATTTGTTTTATTGGCATTCTTGCTTTCGACTTATTCCAGAAAATGACTGGATTTGTATATACGATCTACAGAGAAATATCTCTGAGATACTTATAGAAGGGAGGAATAGAAAATGAAATTTTTGAAACTTAGGTATATTCTTCCTAGCATTATTGCGATAATTTTATTAATCGTAGCAGGCTTATATTTTATTGGCGGTCTGAAAGAACATAGTATTAAAACAGATAAGCTGGTTTTTAATCCTAATAATTTTGACGAACTTGACCAAGACTCTTTGAGTAAAGAATATAAGGTTGCAGCAAACGATAAATATACAATGTTTATCGATGAGACAACGACAATCATCAAGATTGTTGAAAACAGTACTTGTACAAACACTAACGATTCATCAACATGTTCGGCAGTTTATAGCAGTGCAAAATCAGTTAGTGATTATAGTGATGAAAAATCAAATTTAATTGTTCGCTATTTTGATGAAAACGGTAGAGCGAATACAACTGGATTTAACACCTTTGAATATAGTGTTGCATACTATGATAAGTTGCAAGGAGTTACAGTTCCTCACTATAAATTGAATTATATTGAAAATGGTGTAGACATTTTATATGAAATCGGTAATTTTACCAATATTAAATCGTTCTTCCCAAGTAATTTTACTCGACTTGCTTTTGATGATTTATTTAGAGGAAATTTACAATTCTATACAAGAACAGGGGTATTAGCTGGATTATATAACGGAAACAATGTCTTACAATATACTGGATTTGGGGCAACATATAGCGCTGAATGCGCAGCATATTTGTCAGAAAACGGGTTGGCTACTGTTACAGAAGCACGTGATACTTATGGAAACTTCCTTGGTCGTTGGGATTTAAAAGAAATGCCAGTAACCGACGGAAGAATTGGTTTGAAAGTAGGAGTAGATTTTAACTCAGAAAATTCACCTTGCACATCTAACCCGTTCACAAATTCTTCGGTTATTAGTTCTATCTATAGTCCTCAATCGTATTCTCTATCGCAAAGTGGAGATAATCCGGATATAACCTATATCACAGATACTACACAATATGTTGAAAATAGTTCATACACTTTGAAGTTTAACTACAATATATCAACAACACTTTATAAGAAATTGTACGCGTATATGTATGATACGACAAAGGTAGGGACTACTGATGATGGTGTTCCTTACGGTAACTATTTAATAGCAAGTAACAAACCAGTTTATTATGATTATAATGAAGATGGGGAAATTACAGGTGATGAATTAGTTCAAGTTGGTGGTTATCAAGCTCGTGATGAGGAAGGAAAATGGTTGTACGACGAAGAAGGGAAACCAATTCAAACCGCTTTCACACAAGAGTTGGCAGAAGAGCAAAACATGATTTTCGGAAATGCCAGTGATGCTCAATCGACCGCTTTCCAAGTTTGTTTACGCTTTGAATTAATAGAAGAAGGCTTAAAGGCGACGATTATCAACGATTCGATTATTGAAGGTCGTGAGCCACAATATGTAGGTGACTTATACGGTCATACTTGTAAGATATATGAAATGCAAGTTGTTCCTTATCTGACAACCAATCAAGATGTAAATAGTGAGGGACAAATCATCTTACCAGATGGCTCAGGAGCGATTATCAGCTTTAATAGCGTTAAAGATGCCCAAAATGCAAAGACATATTCAAAGCAAATATATGGTGATGATTCTACGCTTCCGCGTGAGAATAGAGGTAGTGATGTTGAAGATATCATGCTTGGTATGTATGGATTCCTTGACTTCACTGAGAAGAAGGGTGTTGTAGCTATCGTTGATGCTGGTGCAGCACAAACATCAATCCAAGCGGATTTCATGCGGGCAGCGCAAACAACAACATTTAACTATGCTAGATTTACAACAGCATTCAGAGTAAAGGAAACAGTATCGGTTAGTACAGGTTCTTCGTTCGCAAAATGGAGTATTGATTTATATAATTCTGATGTGGTTTATAAATATCATTTTTTAAGCGAAGATGAATTAGACTATGTTCATGTTGCTAAAAAATATCGAGAATATCTAGTTAATAAATATGACCTGAATGAAGAAGGAGATCAGACAAAAGAACATGTTGTAAGTCTGAACTTCTTAGGTGCTTTTGAAAAGAAAAAATTAACTATGGGAATCGTTCATGATGCTGATTATAGCTTAACTACATTCAAACAAGCCTTAGAGATTGTGAATGAATTGAATTTAAATGGAATTAAAAAATTTAATGTTGGCTATACTGCATGGACAAGTGATGCGATGGATGTAAAGGCTGATGATTATGTGAAGCCAGCACGGGTTCTTGGTGGTAAAAAGGGCTTCTATGAACTAAGAGACTATTTAGTATCCAAATCATTTGGTTTCTATCCAGAAATTTCTGTCACAAGAAATCGTGGATACGATTATGTTTATGGCGAGTTGAAATATAGTCCAAAGAGCGTTGGTTCAACCTATTCAGTAGTTACTGATTTCGTTATTGCCACGGGACTTGCCGATAGTTCACGTCGTGCTGGTAGCATGGTTTCTCCTAGATTCTATCGTGCTTTGGTGACTAACTATTTAAATAGTTATGGTCGTTTCGGCATTAAAGGAGTGTACGCTGAAGACTTAGGTAATCAGCGAATCGGAGATTATGCAAGAAAAGTACAAATTTATACTGAAGATGGAGCTTTGTATCAACAAGATGCATTAAAAGTAATTCAAAATAAAGTATCTAATATTATGTTAAAAGCACCATATGATTATGCATTTAAGTATGTAACTACTGCTGTTAATGTGCCATTAGAAACAACATTATATGCAAGTGTCGATTATTCTATTCCATTATATCAATTAGTAGTTAGCGGTTTATTTGATTATGCGGGTAATACTGTTAACCTAAACAATGAATATGCACCGAACTGGTATTTCTTAAAAGCATTAGAAACAGGCTCGAATTTATCTTTTGTCGTTTCTGCTGAAGATACAAAGATTTTACTAGAAACTCCTTACACGGAGTATTACAATGCATATTATATTAACTGGAAACAAAAAATAATCGATTTGAATAGAAAATTAAATGAATCAGGTATTTTTGAAAGCCGATTAGTCTCACATAAATATTTAACGGATAATGTGGTGTTGGTTGGCTATGAAAATGGTTTAAAATTGATTATTAATTTCGATAATGAGACTTATCAAGATCCAACAACAGGATTAGCAATTAGAGGTAATTGGTATATGATTGTAGAGGAGGGGAAATAATATGCTAGAAAAACAAAGTGTCTTAAAAAAGTTTTCGTTAAGCATAAGTAATTTTTTCTCGAAACTAGGTCAAACTACTTTCATGAAAAAGGTTAGGGCAGTATTCAACTACATTCCTAACCTATTAGTGCAAAAGGTTAGTTATCGTAACCGAAAAGCGTTATGGGGTATAGTTTTTGTTATTCCTCTGATGATAGGGCTTATCTACTTCTTCTTAATTCCTTTTATTACAACAGTAATCTATAGTTTTTCAAATGTTGAGATGTTGGGATATAATAGCGAAACCAACGAGTTTATTGGAGTTATAACTGAATGGGTAGGTTTAGATAACTATCGTTATATTTGGAATGAACATGCCACATTCAAACAGTATTTATTAGATTCATTTGTAAATACAATGTTGAATGTACCGCTTATTCTTATCTTTAGTTTGCTTGTTGCGGTTGTTTTAAACTCCAAATTTAAAGGGAGAGCATTCGTTAGAGCGGTCTTCTTTATGCCAGTTATTTTCAACTCACAAGCAGTTGACGTAGCGATGGCTTCTGGTGAGTTGATGGCGGAAGCTATCAATGAGGCAGGTACAGATATCTTTGCAACAATGTTCAACTTTCAAGATTTCTTACTCGATGCTAACTTACCAGTAGGAGCAGTAACATTCCTAGCAAATGCTTCAAATTCAATTTTCGATATTATCTCTTTCTCTGGTGTACAGATTTTGATATTCTTATCGGGTATTCAATCAGTACCAAAGCACTTATATGAAGCGGCAAAAATTGAAGGGGCGACTCAATATGAAATCTTTTGGAAAATTACTTTCCCAATGGTTTCTCCACTGATGTTAACAGCTGGAGTATATACCGTCGTCGATTCCTTCTTACGCTCAGAAGTATTAAAAGCAATAAATAGAATTAAGGGTGCAGGTGTTATCAAGCTAGTTAACGGATTAGGGAACTTGACGAACTATGGTGTCCATGCGGCGATGAGTTGGTTATTCTGTATTTCTTCGTTGATTATTATTGGAATAGTTGTCTTCTTATTATCAAGGATGGTGTTCTATTATGATGAATAATGAAGCGAAGCAAATAAAAAAATCATTTTGGGCCCAGTTGAAAGAGGATTGGCAAAATCCAATCAGTCGTAAAGTCCGTAGTAAAAACGCGATGATGGTAGCTGGTAAATTAATCAGAACATTTATCTTGATCGGTTTATGTTTTGTTATCTTAGCACCAATTATTCAAAAATTATCAATCGCGTTTAGAGATCCAAGCGATATTTCCAACCCTCAAGTAGCATGGATTCCTGAATCTTTCAGTATTGTGAATTTTCAAATTGCTTGGGAATTGTTGGAATATGGTTCTTCAATTTGGAATACGTTAATTCTATCAACAGTAGTTATGTTGATTCAAATTATCGCTTCT